>NZ_JBHWIO010000020.1:3850-26525 GCF_042732075.1 Kitasatospora sp. NPDC059812 | reverse complement strand
TGGCCACTCGTCTCTCTCCACACGGCCCCGCCGTCCCACACCTCACCGCCCTAGACACCCGCTCCCCCCCCCCCCCCCCCCCCCGCCCCCCCCCCCCCCCGGGGGGGGGGCGCCCCCGCTTCCGGACGATCAGGCCGTTCAGTCCTTCACGGCCGCCTTCAGCTGCTCCACGCGGTCGGTGCGCTCCCAGGTGAAGTCGGGCAGCTCACGGCCGAAGTGGCCGTACGCCGCGGTCTGGGAGTAGATCGGGCGCAGCAGGTCCAGGTCGCGGATGATCGCGGCCGGGCGCAGGTCGAAGACGTCGGTGACGGCCTTCTGGATGGACAGCACCGGCACGGTCTCGGTGCCGAAGGTCTCGACGAACAGGCCCACGGGCTCGGCCTTGCCGATCGCGTACGCGACCTGCACCTCGGCGCGGCGGGCGAGGCCGGCGGCGACGATGTTCTTCGCCACCCAGCGCATCGCGTACGCGGCCGAGCGGTCGACCTTGGACGGGTCCTTGCCGGAGAAGGCGCCGCCACCGTGGCGGGCCATGCCGCCGTAGGTGTCGATGATGATCTTGCGGCCGGTGAGGCCGGCGTCGCCCATCGGGCCGCCGATCTCGAAGCGGCCGGTCGGGTTCACCAGCAGGCGGTAGCCCTCGGTGACCAGCTTGATGCCCTGGTCGGCGAGTGCCTTCAGCTCGGGCTCGACCACGAACTCGCGGATGTCCGGGGTGAGCAGCGACTCCAGGTCGATGTCACTGGCGTGCTGGGTGGAGACCACCACGGTGTCGAGGCGGACGGCCTTGTCGCCGTCGTACTCGATGGTGACCTGGGTCTTGCCGTCGGGGCGCAGGTACGGGATGGTCCCGTTCTTGCGGACCTCGGTCAGGCGGCGCGAGAGGCGGTGCGCGATGGTGATCGGCAGCGGCATCAGCTCGGGCGTCTCGTCGGACGCGTAGCCGAACATCAGGCCCTGGTCGCCGGCGCCCTGCTTGTCCAGGTCGTCCTCGTCGCCCTCGACCCGAGCCTCGTACGCGGTGTCGACGCCCTGAGCGATGTCGGGCGACTGCGCGCCGATGGACACCGACACGCCGCAGGAGGCGCCGTCGAAGCCCTTCTTGGAGCTGTCGTAGCCGATCTCCAGGATCTTGTCCCGGACGAGCTGGGCGATCGGCGCGTACGCCTTGGTGGTCACCTCGCCGGCCACGTGCACCTGGCCGGTGGTGATGAGCGTCTCCACGGCGACCCGGGAGGTCGGGTCCTCTCGCAGGAGAGCGTCAAGGATGGTGTCGCTGATCTGGTCAGCGATCTTGTCGGGGTGTCCCTCGGTGACGGACTCCGAGGTGAACAGGCGGCGAGACACAGCGCTCCCTGGGGTTGCAGCGGCTGCTGACTGAAGGCCCCCGGCGAACCGAGGACATCCGGAAAGACTTGATTCCTGGAGTCTAACGGGATGCCTCCGCCGAACGTCACCCGCTTCCGGAAATCTCGACCGATCTCCAGCAGGGCTTGATCAGTCGCCGACCGTTTCCAGCCGCTTGACGACCAGGTCCCAGACCACGTCCGCCAACGCCTCCTTCGGACCCACCGGAACGGCCGTCTCACTGCCGTCCGAGCCCAGCACCACGGCCTCGTTGACGTCCGTCCCGAAGGCCTTGCCGTTGCCCACCTCGTTGACGACCAGCAGGTCGCAGCCCTTGCGGGCGAGCTTGGCGCGGCCGTTGGCGAGCACGTCGTCGGTCTCCGCCGCGAAACCCACCACGAGTTGGCCCGAACGGGCGCGGTGCGCCGCCAGCTCGGCCAGGACGTCGGGGTTGCGGACGAGGGCGACCGGCGCCGGCTCGACGCCCTCGACCTTCTTGATCTTGCCGCTGGCGTACTCGGCGGGCCGGAAGTCCGCCACGGCCGCGGCCATGACCACGGCGTCGGCCGACGCCGCCGCCTTCAGCGCCGCCTCGCGCAGCTCCAGCGCGGTCGAGACGTGCACCACGTCGACGCCGGCCGGGTCGGCGAGCTCCGCGTTGGCCGAGACCAACGTCACGCGCGCCCCACGGGCCGCGGCCGTCACGGCCAGCGCGTAGCCCTGCTTGCCGGAGGAGCGGTTGCCCAGGAACCGCACCGGGTCCAGCGGCTCGCGGGTGCCGCCGGCCGAGACCACCACGTGCCGGCCCGCCAGGTCGGTCGGGGCGGCCCCGCCCCGGCGCAGCACGGCCCGGCAGGCGTCGAAGATCGCGGACGGCTCGGGCAGCCGCCCCTTGCCGGTGTCCTTGCCGGTGAGCCGCCCGACGGCCGGCTCCAGCACGATCACGCCGCGGCGGCGCAGCGTGGCGACGTTGTCCCGGGTGGCGGGGTGCTCCCACATCTCGGTGTGCATGGCGGGCGCCACGACGACCGGACAGCGAGCGGTGAGCAGGGTGTTGGTGAGCAGGTCGTCGGCGAGGCCGTGGGCGGCCTTGGCGATCAGGTCGGCGGTGGCGGGGGCGACCACGACCAGGTCGGCCTGCTGGCCGATCCGCACGTGCGGCACCTCGTGCACGCGCTCCCAGGTCTCGGTGGCGGCCGGGCGGCCGGAGAGCGCGGCCCAGGTGGCCTCGCCGACGAAGTGCAGCGCGGCCTCGGTGGGCACCACGGTGACCTGGTGGCCGGACTCGGTGAACCGGCGGAGCAGCTCGCACACCTTGTAGGCGGCGATGCCGCCGCTGACGCCGAGGGCGACGCGCGGCGCGTCCGCCGACCCGCTCCGGTCCGAAGTCGCGCTCATACTCCCGCTCTCCTCCACTCCTGGGACGTGCACACCCTACGGCCCCTCATCCGCCGCGCGCACCGTGGTCGATCCCACAGCCCCCGGGAATGCCGAAGGGCCCGGCGGAAACGATTCCGCCGGGCCCTTCCACAAGAAACTTCGGAGCACCGCCTCAGGCGGCTTCGATCGCCTCGGCGGTCAGCATGCCCGCGTTGATCTCGCGCAGCGCGATCGACAGCGGCTTCTCGTGCACGTGGGTGTCGACCAGCGGGCCGACGTACTCGAGCAGGCCCTCACCGAGCTGGGAGTAGTACGCGTTGATCTGACGCGCGCGCTTGGCGGCGTAGATCACGAGGCTGTACTTGGAGTCGGTGGCCTCAAGCAGCTCGTCGATCGGCGGGTTGATGATGCCCTCGGGCGCGGTCATGGAAGAGGACACGCGAAAACCTTCCGAAAGGGTGGAAAAGACAGACAGGTCAGGCTACACCGAGCAAGGCTAGCAGTTCGCCCGCTACCTGCTCGACGGAGGTGTTGACAAGGGTCGTGTCGAACTCGGTTTCGGCCGCGAGCTCGACCTTGGCCGCCTCCAGCCGCTTCGCGATCACGTCCTGCGACTCCGTGCCCCGACCGGTCAGCCGTCGGACCAGCTCGTCCCAGCTCGGCGGGGCCAGGAAGACCAGCTGCGCCTCGGGCATCGACTCGCGCACCTGGCGGGCGCCCTGGAGGTCGATCTCCAGCAGGACGGGCTCGCCGCGCTCCAGCTTCTCCAGCACCGCCGAGCGCGGGGTGCCGTAGCGGTTGCCGGCGAAGACGGCCCACTCCAGCAGCTCGCCGTTGGCGATCAGCTTGTCGAACTCGTCGTTGTCGACGAAGTGGTACTGGACCCCGTTCTGCTCGCCCGGCCTCGGGTGCCGGGTCGTCGCCGACACCGAGAGCCAGACCTCGGGGTGCTGCTTCCTCATATGAGCGACGACCGTGCTCTTGCCGACCCCCGAAGGGCCGGAGAGCACGGTCAGCCGCGGACGCTCACTCATGCACCGATTATCCCGGATCGCGGACGCTCCCGGGACCACGGGGCACGGTCAGGCGGCACCGCCGCCGAACTCCCGCTCCAGGGAGGCGATCTGGTTCGTACCGAGGCCGCGGACGCGCCGGCTCTCGCTGATGCCGAGGCGTTCCATGATCTGCTTGGCACGGACCTTGCCGACGCCGGGAAGGGACTCCAGCAGTGCGGAGACCTTCATCTTGCCGATGACGTCGTTCTCGGCCTTTCCGGCCTTGATCACCTCGTGCAGGGAGGCGCCGGAGTGCTTGAGCCGGTTCTTGACCTCGGCGCGCTCCCGGCGAGCCTCGGCGGCCTTGGCGAGCGCGGCGGTGCGCTGTTCAGGGGTAAGGGGCGGAAGAGCCACGCCGTTCACCTCAGGGTGTGGAAGGAAGGGATTGAGCTATGACTGGTTTGGATCCCAGGACACCGTCCGCAAGGGGAACCACAGGGCCCTTGACCTGCGGGAGCTACGGGTTTCGCGGCTCGCCGATGACCTATCGCCGGACACTACCCGGATTGCGGCGCCACGTCAGGAAAAGAACACGAAAAGTCCTGGTCAGCCAAGGCCGACCAGGACTTTCCAGGGCAAAATGACCGCGATTGCGAAACTTTGACACCGCCAATGTGACGGCGCTCACGTCAACTTCGGTGGGGTCCGGGGACCCTCGCCGGGCTGCGCACACTGCGCAGGGTCATCGCCCCGCTACGCCGCTCGCGCCCGCGATCGCCGCTACTTCACCGCGTCCGCTACTTCACCGCGTCCGCTACTTCACCGCGTCCGCTACTTCACCGCGTCCGCTACTTCACCGCGTCCGCGTACTCGCCGACGAACCGCTCGGCCGCCGAGCGCAGGGCCGCCACCGACGGACCGTGCTTGAGCACGTCCCGGCTGACGCTCGGCACCACGTTGATCACCGCGGCGCCGAACACCCGCGGCAGGTCGGCCATCGTCGCGCCCTGGGCCCCGATCCCGGGGGCCAGCAGCGGGCCGTTGATGGCCAGTTCCACGCCCGCGTCGGCGAGCGTCGCGCCGACGACCGCGCCGAAGGAGCCCAGCGGGGCGGCGTCGCCGTTCTCCGCCGCCAGCTGCCGCAGCACCGAGGCCGCGACCGACTCGCCGTCCGCGCCGACCGCCCGCTGCACCTCGTGGCCCTCCGGGTTGGAGGTGAGCGCCAGCGCGAACACGCCGCAGCCCTGCGCGCGGGCCAGGTCGAGGGCCGGGCGCAGCGAGCCGAAGCCCAGGTACGGGCTGACCGTGACGGCGTCCGAGAACAGCGGGCTGCCGGGCGACAGGAAGGCCTCCGCGTAGGCGGCCATGGTGGAGCCGATGTCGCCGCGCTTGGCGTCCATCAGGACCAGCGCGCCGGCCGCCCTGGCCTCCTCGACGGACTTCTCCAGCACCGCGACGCCCTTGCTGCCGAAGCGCTCGAAGAAGGCGGCCTGCGGCTTGAGCACGGCCACCCGGTCGGCCAGCGCCTCGACGACGGTGCGGCTGAAGGTCTCCAGGCCGGCGAGGTCGTCGCCGAGCCCCCAGGCGGCGAGCAGGGAGGCGTGCGGGTCGATGCCGACGCAGAGCTGGCCGCGGGTGTCGAGGGCCTGGCGCAGCCGGGCGCCGAACGGGGCGAGGGTCATGTCGTCCTTCCGGAAGGTCGTGGGGAGGCCGCACGGAGGCCGTGCGCGGGTCCTACACGGCTCGCACGGGGCGTCGTACGGAGCCGTGGCGTACGGAGGTTCAGGAGGAGGCCTTGGCGCCGTCGACGGCGCTGCCGACGGCGGCGGCCAGGTCGCGGAAGCCCGCGGCCCGGATCCGGGCGGAGAGGCCCCGGTGGATCCGGCGGCACCAGAACGGGCCCTCGTAGATGAAGGCGCTGTAGCCCTGGACGAGGTCCGCGCCGTGGACGATCCGCTGCCAGACGTCATCGGCGGTCTCGACGCCGCCGACCGAGACCAGCGTCAGCCGGCCCCCGGTCCGGGCGCGCAGGCGCTGGAGCACCTCCAGGGCGCGGGCCTTGAGCGGGGCGCCGGACAGGCCGCCCATGCCGATCTCCTCGACCCGGGCGGCGTCGGTGCGCAGGCCTTCGCGGCCGATCGTGGTGTTGGTGGCGATGATGCCGTCCAGGCCCAGTTCCAGGGCGAGGTCGGCGACCGCGTCGACGTCCTCGTCGGCCAGGTCGGGGGCGATCTTGACCAGCAGCGGGACGTGGTGCGCGGTGGTGCGGTCGGCGGCCTCGCGGACGGCGGCGAGCAGCGGGCGCAGGTGGTCCACGGCCTGGAGGTTGCGCAGCCCGGGGGTGTTCGGCGAACTGACGTTGACGACCAGGTAGTCGGCGTACTTGGCCAGCCGCTCGGTGGACTTGACGTAGTCGGCGACGGCGTCGGCCTCCTCGACCACCTTGGTCTTGCCGATGTTGACGCCGATCACCGGGGTGGAGCTGGTGTGCGGGCGGGCGGCGAGGCGCGCGGCGACCCGGGCCGAGCCCTGGTTGTTGAAGCCCATCCGGTTGATCAGCGCGCGGTCCTCGACCAGGCGGAACAGCCGGGGCGTCGGGTTGCCCGGCTGGGGCTCGCCGGTGATAGTGCCGATCTCGACGTAGTCGAAGCCGAGCATCGCCAGGCCGTCGATGCCGACGCCGTTCTTGTCGAAGCCGGCCGCCAGGCCGAACGGGCCCGGCAGGTCGAGGCCGAGGGCGGTGGTGTGCAGCGCCCGGTCGCGCGGGGCGAGCACCAGCCGCGCCAGCGTGCGCAGGCCGGGCACCGAGGAGGCGAGCCGGATCCAGAAGAAGGCGAGGTGGTGGGCCTTCTCGGGGTCCATCTTCTTGAAGACGAGGTCGAACAGCAGCTTGTACAAAAACCCAACTCCCGGATCAGGGCCCGGATCTGAGCGTGAGCACCCGGATCAGGGCATGGAAGTGGGGGGCACCCGGCTGGCCTCGGTGCCCCCCACTGCTGTGGTGCTACTTGCGGCCGGCGTTGATCAGCGCGGCGTGCTCCTGGAGCGACATCACCCCGACCTCGTCGCGCAGCAGCGCGTCCATGCCCTGGACGGCCGCGCCCATCGCCTGGACCGTGGTCAGGCAGGGCACGCCGCGGGACACGGCGGCGGTGCGGATCTCGTAGCCGTCGAGGCGCCCGCCGGTGCCGTACGGCGTGTTGATGATGAGGTCGACCTCACCGTCGTGGATCAGCTGGACGATGGTCCGCTCGCCGTTGGGGCCCTCGCCCTCGCTGTGCTTGCGCACCAGCGTGGACGGGATGCCGCCGCGGTGCAGCACCTCGGCGGTGCCGGCGGTGGCGAGCACCTCGAAGCCGAGGCCGACCAGCGCGCGGGCCGGGAAGACCAGGTTGCGCTTGTCGCGGTTGGCGACCGAGACGAAGACCTTGCCCTTGGTCGGCAGCGCGCCGTAGGCGCCGGCCTGGGCCTTGGCGTAGGCCGTGCCGAAGACCTTGTCGATGCCCATGACCTCGCCGGTCGAGCGCATCTCCGGGCCGAGCACGGTGTCCACGCCGCGGCCGTGGATGTCGCGGAAGCGGCTCCACGGCATCACGGCCTCCTTGACCGCGATCGGCGCGTCGGCCGGCAACGTGCCGCCGTCGCCCTCGGCCGGGAGCAGGCCCTCGGCGCGCAGTTCGGCGATGGTGGCGCCGAGCGAGATCCGGGCGGCGGCCTTGGCCAGCGGCACGGCGGTCGCCTTGGAGGTGAACGGCACGGTGCGGGAGGCGCGCGGGTTGGCCTCCAGCACGTACAGGATGTCCCCGGCCAGCGCGAACTGGATGTTGATCAGGCCGCGGACGCCGACGCCGCGCGCGATGGCCTCGGTGGAGGTGCGCAGGCGCTTGATGTCGTAGCCGCCGAGGGTGATCGGGGGCAGCGCGCAGGCGGAGTCGCCGGAGTGGATGCCGGCCTCCTCGATGTGCTCCATGACGCCGCCGAGGTAGAGCTCGGTGCCGTCGTACAGCGCGTCGACGTCGATCTCCACCGCGTCGTCGAGGAAGCGGTCGATGAGCACCGGGTGCTCGGAGATCAGGCCGGCGTGGCGCTCCAGGTAGGAGGCGAGCGAGGCCTCGTCGTAGACGATCTCCATGCCGCGGCCGCCGAGCACGTACGACGGGCGGGCGAGCACCGGGTAGCCGATCTCGTCGGCGATGGCCTTGGCCTCGGCGAAGGAGAAGGCGGTGCCGTGCTTGGGGGCGGGCAGGCCGGCGTCGCGCAGCACGCGGCCGAAGGCGCCGCGCTCCTCGGCGAGGTCGATCGCCTCGGGCTGGGTGCCGACGATCGGCACGCCGTTGTCCTTGAGCGCCTGGGCCAGGCCGAGCGGGGTCTGGCCGCCGAGCTGGACGATCACGCCGGCCAGCGGGCCGGCCTGCTGCTCGGCGTGGACGATCTCCAGCACGTCCTCCAGGGTGAGCGGCTCGAAGTAGAGCCGGTCGGAGGTGTCGTAGTCGGTGGAGACGGTCTCCGGGTTGCAGTTGACCATCACGGTCTCGTACCCGGCGTCGGCCAGCGCGAAGGAGGCGTGCACGCAGGAGTAGTCGAACTCGATGCCCTGGCCGATGCGGTTCGGGCCGGAGCCGAGGATGATCACGGCCGGCTTGGTGCGCGGGGCGACCTCGTTCTCCTCGTCGTAGGACGAGTAGAAGTACGGGGTCTTGGCGGCGAACTCGGCGGCGCAGGTGTCGACGGTCTTGAACACCGGGCGGATGCCGAGCGCGTGCCGGACCTCGCGGACGACGTCCGGCTTCAGGCCGCGGATCTCGCCGATCTGCTGGTCGGAGAAGCCGTGCCGCTTGGCGTGGCGCAGCAGCTCGGGGGTGAGCTTCGCGGCCTCGGTCAGCTCGGCGGCGATCTCGTCGAGCAGGAAGAGCTGGTCGACGAACCACGGGTCGATCTTGGTGGCCTCGAACACCTCCTCCGGGGTGGCGCCGGCCCGGATGGCCTGCATCACGGTGTTGATCCGGCCGTCGGTCGGCACGACCGCCTTGGCCAGCAGCTCGGCCTTGTCGCCGACCGGGCCGGTCCAGGAGAACTGGGAGCCCTTCTTCTCCAGCGAGCGCAGCGCCTTCTGCAGCGCCTCGGGGAAGTTGCGGCCCATGGCCATGGCCTCGCCGACCGACTTCATGGTGGTGGTCAGCGTGGCGTCGGCGCTCGGGAACTTCTCGAACGCGAACCGGGGGACCTTCACCACGACGTAGTCGAGGGCCGGCTCGAAGGAGGCCGGGGTCTGCTCGGTGATGTCGTTGGGGATCTCGTCGAGCGTGTAGCCGACGGCCAGCTTGGCGGCGATCTTGGCGATCGGGAAGCCGGTCGCCTTCGAGGCCAGCGCGGAGGAGCGCGACACCCGCGGGTTCATCTCGATGACGATGACCCGGCCGCTGTCGGGGTTGACGGCGAACTGGATGTTGCAGCCGCCGGTGTCGACGCCGACCTCGCGGATCACGGCGATGCCGATGTCGCGCAGGATCTGGTACTCACGGTCGGTGAGGGTCATCGCCGGGGCGACGGTGATCGAGTCACCGGTGTGCACGCCCATCGGGTCGAAGTTCTCGATGGAGCAGACGACCACGACGTTGTCGTTCTTGTCGCGCATCAGCTCCAGCTCGTACTCCTTCCAGCCGAGGATGGACTCCTCCAGGAGCACCTCGGTGGTCGGCGAGAGGGCCAGGCCCTGGCCGGCGATGCGGCGCAGGTCCTCCTCGTCGTGGGCGAAGCCGGAGCCGGCGCCGCCCATGGTGAAGGAGGGGCGCACGACGACGGGGTAGCCGCCGAGCGTGTCGACGCCGGCCAGCACGTCGTCCATCGAGTGGCAGATGACCGAGCGGGCGGACTCGCCGTGGCCGATCTTGGCGTTGACCGCCTCGACGACGCCCTTGAACAGCTGGCGGTCCTCGCCCTTGTTGATCGCCACCACGTCGGCGCCGATCAGCTCGACGCCGTACTTCTCCAGCGTGCCGGCCGAGTGCAGGGAGATCGCGGTGTTGAGCGCGGTCTGCCCGCCGAGGGTCGGCAGCAGCGCGTCGGGGCGCTCCTTGGCGATGATCCGCTCGACGAACTCCGGGGTGATCGGCTCGACGTAGGTGGCGTCGGCGATCTCCGGGTCGGTCATGATCGTGGCCGGGTTGGAGTTGACCAGCACGACCCGCAGGCCCTCGGCCTTGAGGACGCGGCAGGCCTGCGTGCCCGAGTAGTCGAACTCGGCGGCCTGGCCGATCACGATCGGGCCGGACCCGATCACCAGGACGGACTTGATGTCAGTGCGCTTAGGCACGCTGGCCCTCCATGAGCTTCGCGCTGTGCTTGTCGTCGCCGCGCATGAGCTCGACGAACCGGTCGAAGAGGTAGGCCGCGTCGTGCGGGCCGGCCGCCGCTTCGGGGTGGTACTGCACGCTGAAGGCGGGGACGTCGAGCGCCTGGAGGCCCTCGACCACGTCGTCGTTGAGGCAGACGTGGGAGACCTCGACCCGCCCGAAGGGGGTGTCGCTCACCCGGTCCAGCGGTGCGTTCACGGCGAAGCCGTGGTTGTGCGCGGTCACCTCGACCTTGCCGGTGGTGCGGTCCTGCACCGGCTGGTTGATGCCGCGGTGGCCGTACTTGAGCTTGTAGGTGCCGAAGCCCAGTGCGCGGCCGAGGATCTGGTTGCCGAAGCAGATCCCGAAGAACGGGGTCCCGCGCTCCAGCACGCCCTGCGCGACGGCGACCTGGTGGTCGGCGGTGGCCGGGTCGCCCGGGCCGTTGGAGAAGAACACGCCGTCCGGCTGGACCGCGTAGAGGTCCTCCAGGGTGGAGTTGGCCGGCAGCACGTGCACCTCGATGCCGCGCTCGGCCATCCGCTGCGGGGTCATCCCCTTGATGCCGAGGTCCAGCGCGGCGACGGTGAACTTCTTCTCACCGATCGCGGGCACGACGTACGCCTCGGTGGTCGCCACCTCGGCGCACAGGTCGGCGCCCTTCATCTCGGGCGACTGCTGCACCCGGGCGAGCAGTTCGGCCTGGTCGGTCAGCGCCTCGCCGGAGAAGATGCCGCAGCGCATCGCGCCGCGCTCGCGCAGGTGGCGGGTGAGCGCCCGGGTGTCGATGCCGCTGATGCCGACGACGCCCTGGCGGACGAGCTCCTCGTCCAGCGAGCGGGTGGAGCGCCAGTTGGACGCCACCCGGGCGGGGTCGCGCACGACGTACCCGGCGACCCAGATCCGCTTGGACTCGTCGTCCTCGTCGTTCCAGCCGGTGTTGCCGATCTGCGGGGCGGTCATCACGACCACCTGGCGGTGGTACGACGGGTCGGTGAGGGTCTCCTGGTAGCCGGACATGCCGGTGTTGAAGACGGCCTCGCCGAAGGTCTCGCCGGTCGCGCCGTAGGCCTCGCCGCGGAAGGTCCGGCCGTCCTCCAGGACGAGCACGGCGGGGGTGCGCTCCCGCCGTCGGCGCTGCGTGGTGGGGGCAGGTGCGGTCATTGAGCGGCCTCTTCCGTCTTCGTCTTCGTACGTGTTGCGAGTTGGGCGATCGCCTCGACCCAGGCGGCGTGCTCGTCGGGGTGGTCGGCCCGGAAGCCCGAGTCCAGCTCGGTGCCCTCGTGCGTCCAGCTGACGACGAGCAGCCCGGCCGGGACGACCTTGCCGGCGATCCCGGAGTCCGTGCGGGCACCGGTCAGGTGCCCGGCCGGGATCCAGAGGTCGACGTCACCGGGGCGCCGCACCAGCAGGCCGTCCTCGCCGAGGGTGAGGTCGGCGCGGCTGCGGGTGCCCAGGCCGTGCGCGACGACCCGGTCGAGCCAGTTCCCGGCGGTGGTGGAACCGTGGTACCGCCCGCTGGTCTCCAGGATGGTCCGGCCGGCGCCGGCCGGCACGGCGGGCAGCGGCGGGATGCCGGACTGGAGGGTGCGCCGCCAGTTCCAGCCCTGCCGCATCAGCCAGTAGACGAGCCCGATGACGATCAGCAGGCCGACGGCCCAGCCGATGTACCCGGGCCAGTTGGTGACCTTGGCCTGCTCCTGGGCGAGCGCGGCCGGGCCGGTCACGCCGCCCCGCCCTGCTCGGCCAGCTCGCCGGCCAGCACGGTGGCGCGCCCGCGCAGGAAGGTGGCGTGCACCCGTCCGGGCAGGTCAAGGCCCTTGTAGGGGGTGTTGCGGCTGCGGGTGGCGAAGCTGTCCGGGTTCACGGCACCACGGTACGCGGGATCGAACAGCACCAGGTTGGCCGGCTCACCGACCGAGACGGGACGGCCCTGTCCGGCGAGACGGCCGATCCGGGCCGGGCGGTGCGACATGCGGTCGGCGACGCCCTCCCAGTTCAGCAGGCCGGTGTCCACCATGGTCTGCTGCACGACCGACAGCGCGGTCTCCAGGCCGACCATGCCCATCGCGGCGACGGCCCACTCGCAGTCCTTGTCCTCGTCCGGGTGCGGCGCGTGGTCGGTGGCGACGGCGTCGATGGTGCCGTCCGCGAGCGCCTTGCGCAGCGCCTGGACGTCCTCGGCGGTGCGCAGCGGCGGGTTGACCTTGTAGACCGGGTCGTAGGAGCGGACCAGCTCGTCGGTGAGCAGCAGGTGGTGCGGGGTGACCTCGGCGGTGACGTCCCAGCCCTTGGCCTTGGCCCAGCGGATGATCTCGACCGAGCCGGCGGTGGAGACGTGGCAGACGTGCAGCCGGGAGCCGACGTGCGCGGCGAGCAGCACGTCCCGCGCGATGATCGACTCCTCGGCGACGGCCGGCCAGCCGCCGAGCCCGAGCTCGCCGGAGACCTGGCCCTCGTTCATCTGGGCGCCCTCGGTGAGCCGCGGCTCCTGGGCGTGCTGGGCCACGACGCCGTCGAAGGCCTTGACGTACTCCAGGGCGCGGCGCATCAGCACCGCGTCGTCCACGCACTTGCCGTCGTCGGAGAAGACCCGCACGTTCGCGGCGGACTCGTGCATCGCGCCCAGCTCGGCGAGCTTGTTGCCCTCCAGGCCGACGGTGACGGCGCCGACCGGCTGCACGTCGCAGTAGCCGGCCTCCTGGCCGAGCCGCCAGACTTGCTCGACCACGCCGGCGGTGTCGGCCACCGGGGTGGTGTTGGCCATCGCGTGCACGGCGGTGAAGCCGCCCATCGCGGCGGCCCGGGTGCCGGTGAGCACGGTCTCGGCGTCCTCGCGGCCGGGCTCGCGCAGGTGGGTGTGCAGGTCGACGAGACCGGGCAGCACGATCAGGCCGCCGGCGTCGATCTCGATGTCCGCCTCGACCGCCAGGCCGGTGCCGATCTCCTTGATCACACCGTCGGCGAGGTGGAGGTCCTGCGGGGCACCGCCGAGGATCTGGGCGTTGCGGATCAGGTAGGTGGTCACTGAGCGGTCTCCACGGAGTCGGTGCGGGCGTCGTTGAGGGTGGCTCCCCCGAGCAGCAGGTACAGGACGGCCATCCGGACCGACACGCCGTTGGCGACCTGCTCGACCACGGTGCAGCGCGGCGAGTCGGCGACCTCAGCGGTGATCTCCATGCCGCGCACCATCGGGCCGGGGTGCATCACGATGGCGTGCTCGGGCAGCTGGGACATCCGGGTGCCGTTCAGGCCGTAGCGGCGGCTGTACTCGCGCTCGGTCGGGAAGAACGCGGCGTTCATCCGCTCGCGCTGCACCCGCAGCATCATCACCGCGTCCGTCTTGGGGAGCACGCGGTCCAGGTCGTAGCTGACCTCGCAGGGCCAGTTCTGAATGCCGATCGGCAGCAGCGTCGGCGGGGCGACGAAGGTGACCTGGGCACCGAGGGTGGTCAGCAGGTGCACGTTGGAACGGGCGACCCGGCTGTGCAGGATGTCGCCGACGATGGTCACCCGGCGCCCGGCGAGGTCGTTGCCCAGCCCGGCGTTGAGGTGGCGGCGCATGGTGAAGGCGTCGAGCAGCGCCTGGGTGGGGTGCTCGTGGGTGCCGTCACCGGCGTTGATCACGCTGCCGTGCAGCCAGTCGGACTGGGCGAGGCGGGCCGGCGCGCCCGAGGCGTGGTGCCGGACGACGACCGCGTCGGCGCCCATCGCCTGGAGGGTGAGCGCGGTGTCCTTGAGGCTCTCGCCCTTGGAGACCGAGGAGCCCTTGGCGGAGAAGTTGATGACGTCGGCGGAGAGCCGCTTCTCGGCGACCTCGAAGGAGGTCTTGGTGCGGGTCGAGTCCTCGAAGAAGAGGTTGACGACGGTCCGGCCGCGCAGCGTGGGCAGCTTCTTGACGGCCCGTCCGGAGAGCTGGGCCAGCTCCTCGGCGGTGTCCAGGATCAGCAGCGCGTCGTCGCGGGTGAGGTCGGCGGCGGAGACGAGGTGGCGCTTCACGCGGGCTACTCCGGGAGGTGCGGTTCGGACGGCTGGGAGGCCAGGGCCTGCGAACCCTGTTCATCGCGCGCGGAGCGCGACGCATCGGTGTAGGCGCGGTCGCCGACCAGCACGGCGTCCACGCCGTCGCTGTCGGACAGGCGCACCTGCACGGCCTCGCGCAGCGAGGTGGGGAGGTTCTTGCCCACGTAGTCGGCCCGGATCGGCAGCTCGCGGTGGCCGCGGTCGACCAGGACGGCGAGCTGGACGGCGCGCGGGCGGCCGATGTCGTTCAGCGCGTCGAGCGCGGCCCGGATGGTGCGGCCGGAGAAGAGCACGTCGTCGACGAGGATGACGAGCTTGCCGTCGATGCCGCCGGACGGGATCTCGGTGTGCTCCAGGGCGCGGGCGGGCTTGAGCCGCAGGTCGTCCCGGTACATGGTGATGTCCAGGGCACCCAGCGGGATCTCGCGCCCGGTGATCTGGGCCAGCCGGCCGTGCAGGCGGCGGGCGAGGTGGACGCCCCTGGTGTGGATGCCGAGCAGCACGACGTCCTCGGCGCCCTTGGCGCGCTCGACGATCTCGTGCGCTATCCGGGTGACGACCCGGGCGATGTCCGTGCCGTCCAGCACCTGGTGCGGCGGTCGCGGCGTCGAATCTTGGTGTGTGGTCATGCCGAAGCGGACCTCCTTCCCCGCCTCACTGGACGGGCCTTAAAGGATGTCTGGGACTGCCCCCGCCGACCTGGCGCGGGCTTCGAGCCATCCTAGCAGCGGGCCGGGAGGCAATCGGACACGCACCATTCCGCTTCGCCGGGTTCACGCCCCGGACGCGCCGCGGATGCGGGCCATTCGCACGACTGCCCCATTCGGCTTGACGCAGCTACCTTACTCTACGTAACCTCACAGTGAGTTACGAGACGGACGTCGAACCCACCGGTAACGGCGTCGACCATCGTCCGTGACCCACCACTGAACGCGAAGCAATCTCGTCCGGGGAGATCAATGTCCAGCGACTACGCGAAGCAACTCGGGGGCAAGCTCCGAGCGATCCGCACTCAGCAGGGTCTCTCCCTGCACGGTGTCGAGGAGAAGTCCCAGGGGCGCTGGAAGGCAGTCGTCGTCGGCTCGTACGAGCGCGGCGACCGTGCGGTCACCGTGCAGCGGCTGGCCGAGCTGGCGGAGTTCTACGGCGTCCCGGTGCAGGAGCTGCTGCCCGGCGGCACCCCCGGCGGCGCGGCCGAGCCGCCGCCGCGCCTGGTGCTCGACCTGGAGAGACTGACCCAGGTCCCGTCCGAGAAGGCCGGCCCGCTGCAGCGCTACGCGGCGACGATCCAGAGCCAGCGCGGCGACTACAACGGCAAGGTGCTGTCGATCCGCCAGGACGACCTGCGCACCCTGGCGGTCATCTACGACCAGTCGCCGTCGATCCTCACCGAGCAGCTGATCTCCTGGGGCGTGCTGAACCCCGACGCGCGCCGTGCGGTGCGCGAGGAGGAGGCGAGCTGACGCTCGCCGCACCGGCTCCCGTCGGCTCGGTCCGCGGTCCGGGCCACGCCCCGGGCCTTGCAGAAACGTCACGGCGCGGCACCCCGCATCCCGGGGGCCGCGCCGTCGCGCGTCCACGGCCGGCTCAGCAGACCGTCCCCAGGCTGTAGCCGGGCTGCGCCGCCACGCCGTCCAGCCGCACCGGCCCGGCAGCCGGCGCCCAGTCCTGCCCGCCGCTCGACCAGGCCCAGGAGGCCGGCAGGAAGTGCTCGTCAGCGGCTGCGCCACGGGCGCCGCCCGCCGCCACCGAGCCCTGCGAGCCGTGCAGCACCGCCACCCCCGGCAGCTCCAGCGCCAATCCGGCGCACAGCACCGCGCAGACCAGCTCCAGGTCCTCGTCGTTGATCCGGACCACGCCGTCCTCCCACTGCAGCACCCGGGCCGCCGCGGTCAGCCGCCCGCCCGGCGCGTCCACCCGCAGCCGCAGCTCGTACACCCCGGCGCCCGCGCCGACCAGCATCCGGCGGAACACCTCGGCGCCGCGCTGGCGGGCGGCGCGCACCCAGCGGGCGTGCTCCTCGTCGACCTCGCCCGCGGCCCCGGACAGGCCGCCGTCCAGCAGCAGGTCGGCGTGGCAGAGCGTCAGCCCGTTCTCCCGGGCCCGGACCAGGCGCGGCACGAAGTCCCCGGCCAGTTCCTCGCCCTGATAGGCCAACAGCTGGGTCTGCAACGGCGGATTGACCAGGTAGCGGTCGCGGGCGAGCGGTTCGGCCGGGTCCAGCCCGTGCAGCACGCAGAACTCCGCGAAGTCCTGCGGGTGGAACATCCGGGCCCGCACGGTGTCGAAGCGCTCCAGGGCGTCGGCCAGCAGCTCGGCGGTCTCGGCCAGGTAGTGCTCGTGGTCGGCGGCGTTCGACAGCCCCCAGGCGCGGGCCCGGGCGAAGTCGGCCGCGCTGGTCAGGACCCCGATGACGAACGCCTGCTCGGCCCCCTCGACCCGCCGCCGCTGGTGCGGCGCCCGCACCGTGGGTCGCGGGCCGCCGGCGGTGCAGTCGGAGTTGCGGCGGGCGCGGCCACTGTGGCTCATCGATGGCTCCTGGCGTCGGCGGGTGACGGTCAGCGGCCGGCTCGCCGCTGACCGTCTATCTCCCCATCCGCGCGCGCCGCACACGTACGGCGTGTCACAGGAATGTAACCGACGGTAAGACGATGTGATTCACGCCTTCCGCGGCACCCGGGCCAGCTGGCGGGACTGCGCGACCAGGCGGCCGGACTCGTCCCAGACCTCGGCATCCTCCTCGAAGTACCCGCCGGCCACGTTGCGGGTGGCGTGGGTGACCCGCAGCCAGCCCGGGACCGGCCTGGCCCGCAGGTGGACGGTCAGCTCGACGGTCGGGGCCCAGCCGGGCATGCCCAGGTCGAAGGTCACCGGCGGCAGCGCGTCGGCGACCAGCAGGAGCAGCAGCGGGTCGGGGTCGCGGCCGTCGGCGAGCCGGAACCAGCCCTGGATCCGCCCGTTGCCGGACGGCTGCCCGAGCGCCCAGCCGATGGTGGCCGGGTCCAGCCGCAGGTCGAAGCGCTCCAGCAGTTCGGCCTGGGCGATCAGCTCCCGGGGCGCGTGCTCGACGCCGATGCACTGGTCCGGCGGCGGCAGCTGCGGCGGCAGGGCGCTGGTGCGTACCTCGCCGTCGGCGGTGGAGAGGTCGCCGTGGCTGGCGACCACCCGCAGCCGCTCCACGCCGTCCTGGCTGAGCGAGGCGGTGCCGGTGGAGAGCCCGCGGCCGGTGCGCAGCACCTCGGTGCGGACGGTGGCCGGGCCGGGCGTGGAGGCGGACAGGTAGTAACCACTGATCGACACCGGGTCGGGGTGGTCGCCGTGCTCCAGCGACAGCGCGTGTCCGGCGACGGCGAGCAGCAGCCCGCCGTTGACCCCGCCGCCGATCTGCCAGCCGGCACCGAGTTCGGCCTCGTAGCGGCCGGGCTCGTCAGGGTGCCGGGTCAGGGCGATGCCCTGGTCGAACTCGCTGCGGGTCGCGGTGGTCATGGGGGGTGGCCTGCCCTTCACTGCGGTTTCCGAACGCCAAGTTACTGGCGAGTAGGGCACCACCTTACGCCGCCCGGGTGAAACGCGCGACGGCCGCCGGACCCGGAATCCGGGTCCAGCGGCCGTTCTGCGGGTTTCACCGCCACCGGTGGTCGGGGCCTAGGGCGCACGACCTACCGGCGGATGCTCGGCTTCAGCTCCAGGAAGCGGGCGAGCAGACCGTTGACGAAGGCCGGGGAGTCGTCCGTGGAGAACTCCTTGGCGATCTCCACGGCCTCGTCCAGGACGACCGCGTCCGGGACGCCGTCCTCCCAGATCAGCTCGTAGGCGCCGAGCCGCAGGACGTTGCGGTCCACGATCGGCATCCGGTCGAGGGTCCAGCCCACCGCGTACTGCGAGATCAGGTCGTCGATCCGGCGAGCGTGCTGGACGTACCCCTCGATCAACTCCATGGTGTACTCGCCGACCTGCGGGGTGCCCTCGTCGGGCTTCGGCTCGCGGGCGCGGGCCACCCAGTCCGCGAGGACCCGCTGCGGGTCGACCCCGCGGTGGTCGGCCTCGAAGAGGATCTGGAAGGCCCGGGTACGGGCCTTGCTACGTGCGGCCGACACGGACTTACTTCACCCGGCCGAGGTAGCCGCCGTCGCGGGTGTCGACCTTGATCTTCTCGCCGGTGACGATGAAGAGCGGCACGGCGATCTCGGCGCCGGTCTCCAGCGTGGCCGGCTTGGAGCCGCCGGTGGAGCGGTCGCCCTGGACGCCCGGCTCGGTGTGGGAGATCAGCAGCTCGACGGAGGCCGGGAGCTCGATGTACAGGGGGGCACCCTCGTACATGGCGACCAGGGCCTCGAAGCCCTCCAGCAGGTACTTGGAGGCGTCGCCGACGACGGCCGGCTCGACCACGATCTGGTCGTAGGTGTCCGTGTCCATGAACACGAAGTTCTCGCCGTCCTTGTACGAGAACTGCATGCCGCGCTTGTCGACGTTGGCGGTCTCGACCTTGGTGCCGGCGTTGAAGGTCTTGTCGACGACCTTGCCGGTCAGGACCTCCTTGAGCTTCGTGCGCACGAAGGCCGGGCCCTTGCCGGGCTTGACGTGCTGGAACTCGACGACGGACCAGAGCTTGCCGCCCTCCAGCTTGAGGACCATGCCGTTCTTGAGATCGTTCGTGGAAGCCACGGGCGCACTTACTCCTGGATATAGCTGTCAAGGAACCAAGGCTTGCGTCCTGCCGCCGACGGCCGACGGGCGGCCGCGGTCACAGGGCGAGGAGCTCCTTGGTGGTGATGGTGAGCAGCTCGGGCCCGCCCTCCTCTGGGGGGCGCACCACGAGCGTGTCCTCGATCCGGACACCGCCCTTGCCCGGGAGGTGGACCCCTGGGCCGACGGTGACCGGCACGCGGCTGTCCAGTTTACCCATGTCCGACGGACCGAGGCGCGGCGCCTCCCGGATCTCCAGCCCGATGCCGTGCCCCACCGGGTGCGGGGAGGTCTCGGTGTGGCCGGCCGCCTCCAGGATCTGCCGCGCGGCCCGGTCGGGCACGTACTGCTCCACGCCCGGTCCGAGCGCCTCCCGGCCGGCCCGCTGGGCCCGGAACACCAGCCGGTGCAGCTCCACCTGCCAGGGCGCGGGGGCGGCGCCGATCACGAAGGTCCGGGCGGTGGAGACGCCGTAACCCCGGTACTGGGCGCCCATCACCACGGTGAGGAAGTCGCCCTCCTCCACCCGGCGGTCGGTCGGCTGGTGGGCGGGCCGGCCGGAGTGGCTGCCGGTGCCGACGGACACCGGGTAGGCCGCCCGGTCCGCGCCGTGGTCGATCATCCTGCGTTCCAGCTCCATCGCCAGGTGCCGTTCGGTGCGGCCGACCAGGATCGACTCCAGCAGTTCGCCGAGCGCCTGGTCGGCGATCTCGGCGGCGATCCGCAGGTCGGCGATCTCGTGCTCGTCCTTGACCACCCGCAGCCGCTCGACCACCTGCGCCAGGTCGGCCAGCCGGGCCCCCTCCGCCAGGCTCGCCACCGCGCGGTGGCGGCTGACGGTCAGGTCGTGCTCCTCCACCGCGAGGTCCGCCACGCCCAGTCGCGCGGCGGCGGCGGCCGCCGCCAGGGCGGTGTCCGCCGCGGCCGCCACCGGCACCTGGGTGACGTCCGGCGCGATCAGGTGCTCCCCGGTGTCGTCCGGCGGCAGATCGTCCGGCACTGCCAGCAGCACCCGCTCCCGGGTCAGCAGCAGCGTCGCCCCGCAGGGCGCGCAGCCCGTCAGATACCGCACGTTCGCCGCCCGGGTGATCAGCGCCGCATCGGCCCCGGCCGCACTGCAGTGCTCCCTCACCCGCTCCCGCCGACCCGCGTACGCATCAGACATGCGTCGAGCCTACGAACCCCCACCCCGATCCGCCCGCCGAGCACCCCCGACAGGGCGCGCTCCCGCCCCCGCACGCCCCCTTCGTGGTCGCTACGCCCCCTCCGGGTCGATCAGGCCGCGGCGGTAGGCGGGGACCAGGTTCTGGGGGACGAGCAGTTCGCGGCCGTTGAGGGTGATCGGGACGAGCTTCGGGGCCTTGCCCTTCCACTGGGCCCGGCGGTGCCGGGTGTTGCTGCGGGACGTCTTGCGCTTGGGGACGGCCATCGGGGGCTCCTTGTCGGGTGGTGGCGGTGGTGGCGGTGGTGGCGGCGATGGCTACCGGGTGGTGCCGGCGGCGTACGGGAGGAGGGCCATCTCGCGGGCATTCTTGACGGCCCTGGCCACGGCGCGCTGCTGCTGGACGGTGAGCCGGGTGACGCGGCGGCTCCGGATCTTGCCGCGGTCGGAGACGAAGCGCCGCAGCAGGTCGGTGTCCTTGTAGTCGATGTACTCGATGCCGGCCGCGAACAGCGGGTTCGGCCGGTCCTTGGGCGGGTTCGGTCGCTTACGCACAGTGACGGCTCCTCAGTGAACGGGGTCGAGCAGGTCCCGGAAGGCGTCCGGCAGGGCCTTCCAGCCGGGTTCGCCGGCGGCGAGTTCGGCGTCGGTGAGCAGACAGGAGTCGAGCAGCCCGGTGACACCGTCGACGTCCAGGCCCTCGGCGGTGAAGCTGAGCTGCTGCACCCGGTCGCCGTGCAGCGGGTGCCAGTCGAGGGCGGCGGCGGCCCGGCGGGCTGGCGGGTACAGCTCCCAGGCGGCGTCGGGCAGGGAGGTGAGCCAGGGCCCGCACTCCTCGACGGCGAGGTTGGCCCCGGCGGCGTCCCAGGCGAGCATCAGGTCGGGCCGGTTGGCCAGCCAGAATCGGCCGCGGCTGCGCTGGGCGGCGGGGACGAGCAGCTCCAGCGCCCGGTGCAGCCGCTCGGGGTGCAACGGGCGGCGGCGCTCCCAGACCAGCGTGGTGACGCCGGCCTCGTCGCTCTCCTGCGGGAGCAGCGCGATCGCCGGGTTGACCCGGTCGCGGGCGGCGGCGACGTCGAAGCCGCCGAGGGCGGCCCGGGTGAGCGCGCCGGTGCCGAGCCGGACGACCCGGGCGGTGGGGTGGAGCTGGCGGAGCAGCGCGAGCCCGGGCGTGTGCGCCGTCGCGCGCGGGACGGCGAGGGTGGTGGCGTACTCGACCTGGTGGGCGAGCGCCTCCGCGCGGGTCCGCTGGTCCTGGCGGGCGGTGTGCTCGCCGTGGTCCACCAGGTCGTCGGAGACGGAGAGTTCGCCGATCAGCCGGTCCGGGTCGACGGCCGTGACCACGCCCGCGAGTTCGACGGCGTCCTCCAGATGGCGGCCGTCCGCCTCTCCCCCGGCGATCACCTCGACGGCCGGGTGCGGGTCGCTGCCGCCCCACAGTTCGACGATCGCGAGTCCGTACCGGCCTTCGTCGGCGATCCGCAGCAGTCGCGGCAGCAGGTCCTCGCGCAGGGCGCAGCAGGGGCAGTCGTTCACCAGCGGGACGTCGGCGGCGTCGAACCCGCCTCCCGCGTCGCGCAGTTCACGGTGGACGACACCCTGCGAGGCCTCCCGCAGGTCATGGTGGAGGACCACCGCGCCCACCGCGGCCGCGGCCAACTCCCGGACGGCGGCGCGGCGTTCGGCGGCGTGCAGGCCGGCGACGACCACCACGGGCAGCTTGATCCCGTCCACGCCGCTCACCAGCTGGCCTTGCGGACGCCGGGCAGGTGGCCGGCGTGGGCGTGGACGCGGAGGTTGACCCGGGAGAGGCCGAAGGCGCGCAGGTAGCCGCGGGGGCGGCCGTCGACGGCGTCGCGGTTGCGGATCCGGGTGGCGCTGGCGTCGCGGGGCTGGCGGGCGAGTTCGGCCTGGGCGGCGGCGCGTTCGGCGGGGGCGGTGCCGGGGTGGGCGATGATCCGCTTGAGCTCGGCGCGGCGCTCGGCGTACCGGGCCACGACGGCGCGGCGCTGCTCGTTCTTGGCGATCTTGCTCTGCTTGGCCATCAGACCTTTCCCCCTCGGGCGCGGATGCGGGCGACGGCGGCCTCGATGCCGATCGTGTCGATGGTGCGGATGCCCTTGGCGCTGAGGGTGAGCCGGACGTACCGGCCCTCGCCGGGCAGCCAGTAGCGCTTGTGCTGGATGTTGGGGTCGAAGCGGCGGCGGGTGCGGCGGTGCGAGTGCGAGATCGCGTTGCCGAATCCGGGCTTGCGGCCGGTGAGTTGGCAGTGGGCGGACATGGGCGCTCCCTGACGTCCGGGAATGGGCAGGACGGAGCTCACGTTACACCAGATGAAAATGACTTCCATTTCGGTGTACGGTTTCGCCCCGGCCCCGAACACCCCGCCAACCCGCCAACCCGCCAACCCGGGAGGACACCCATGGCCCGTAGTGAACTGCGCCCCGTCATCAAGCTCCGCTCCACCGCCGGCACCGGCTACACGTACGTGACCCGCAAGAACCGCCGCAACGACCCGGACCGGATGGTCCTGCGCAAGTACGACCCGGTCGCGCGCCGGCACGTCGACTTCCGCGAAGAGCGCTGAACCCCGCCCGCCCGAACTGAACCCCGCACCGACGGAACGCCGACCGGCAGCGACCCGTACCGCCCCGCAGCGACGAAACGGCGCCTCCCCCGGGATCCCGGGGGTGGCGCCGTCGCGGGGGGCGGACGGCGCCCCCCGCCGGGGCCTCAAAACTGTCTGCGCA
>NZ_JBHWIO010000020.1:0-3840 GCF_042732075.1 Kitasatospora sp. NPDC059812 | reverse complement strand
ACCCCACCCCCCCCCGCCGGTCCCCCCCCCGGCACCCCCCCCGACCCCCCCCCCCCCGACCACCCCGCCCCCCCCGGGGCCCCGGGGGGGCGCCCCCGTCGCTGCTCGCAGCCGTCGCCGCTCGCAGCCGTCACTACTCGGCGGCCGCCCAGCGCTTCTCCACCCGCGCCAGCTTCCAGTAGGCGATCGCCGCGGCCCAGACCACCACGAACAGCCCGGCGATCGCGTAGCCGACGTTGTCCAGCGAGATGCCCGCGATCCAGCCGGTGACCGGGTCGGTCAGATCGAGCTTCTCGTGCAGCACGCCGACCAGCTCGATGGTGCCGATGACGAAGGCCACCGCGATCGACAGCCCGGTGATCGTCAGGTTGTAGTAGACCTTCCGGACCGGGTTGGCGAAGGCCCACTGGTACGCGAAGTTCATGAACGTCCCGTCCAGGGTGTCGAACAGGCTCATCCCGGCCGCGAACAGCAGCGGCAGGCAGACGATCGCGTACCAGGGCAGCCCGGCCGCCGCGCCCGACCCGGCCATCACCATCAGAGTGACCTCGGTCGCGGTGTCGAAGCCCAGCCCCAGCACCATGCCCACCGGGAACATCTGCCCGGGCCGGGTGATCGAGCGGGTCGCCCGGTTCAGCACCCGGGCCATGAAGCCGCGCGAGTTGAGGTGCTCCTCCAGCTGCGCCTCGTCGTACGACCCGGCCCGCATCGCCCGGAACACCTTGAGGATGCCGAGCAGCGCGGCCAGGTTGAGCGCGCCGATCAGGTAGAGGAACGCGCCGGAGGCCGTCGTGCCGACCATCCCGAGCCACTTGTGGGTGGTCGAGTCGTCGTCCATCAGCGTGCTGGCCAGCTGCGCGCCGCCCGCCACCAGGGCGGCCATCAGCACCACCATCGAGGAGTGCCCGAGGGCGAACCAGAAGCCGACCGAGACCGGCCGCTTGCCGTCCGCCATCAGCTTGCGGGTGGTGTTGTCGATCACCGCGATGTGGTCGGCGTCGAAGGCGTGCCGCATGCCGAGGGTGTACGCGGTGATCCCCAGGCCCACGCCGAAGACCTGGGTGCCGACCGCGTAGTTGTGGGGCGCGACCAGGAAGATGAGCGTCCCGAACGCCACCACGTGCATGGCCAGGATCACCCCCATCAGCCCGGCCGTGCGAACGGTGTCCTCGCGCTTCCAGCGGAACGTGGGCAGCACGGACGGTGTCGCCGGCGCCTCGGCGGCGGCGGTTTCGGGCAGGGTCATTCGGGTCACGCTCCAGCACCTCGTGGAAACACTTCGTGAGATGCCGTGGCCGGTCTCCTGGCTTACGGGGGTCCCGTACCCGCCTTCCCAGGTGCGCGAGGCTCCCAGTGGCGTCGTGGGTACGGACGTCTCTCCATCGTCGACGATCACGATGGCCCGATCACAGTGGCGAGGGCCGCTCCGGACTGGGACCCCTGAGGATCCGTCACCGGTCTTCCCGAGCACCACGGCGGGGAACACCGTAGGGGCCAGGACCCACCCTTGCAAGGCTGCGCACCTGCGCAGGTGTCCAGGATCACAGGCCCCCTCCTGCAACAATGTGCGCATGCATCTCGTACCGGCCGACCGCGCGGGCCACCGCACCATCGACGGACACCGGGTCTGCGAGGCCATCGCCGCGATCGGCGACCCCGCGCACGTCCGCACCTGGGCCGAGCGGTTCTCCCTGCTCGCCGACCCCGGGCGGCTCGCCCTCCTGCTCGCCCTCCACCGGGCCGGCCCGCTCGCCGTCTCCGACCTCGCCGTCGCCACCGGCATGCGCGACCCCGCCGTGTCCCAGGCCCTGCGGCTGCTCCGCACCGCGGGCGTGGTCACCGGGGACAAGGACGGGCGGGTCGTGCGCTACCGGCTCGTGGACGAGGCCATGCGCCCCCTCCTCGACGCGTGCGCCGCCGCCGAACACCACGAGCCCACCGCGGCCGTCGGCTGACCGGCCCCCCGGAGGACACGCCGGGGCCCGGCCGGAGCAACCGCGGACCCGGTCAGGCCGCCTGGCAGGCGGGGCACCAGAAGAGGTTGCGCGCGGCGTGCTGCTCCGCCCGGACGTCGGTGCCGCAGACCAGGCAGGGCATCGCGGCCCGCCGGTAGACGTACACCTCGCCGCCGTGGTCGTCGACGCGCGGCGGGCGGCCCATCGCCTCGGGGGTGTGCTCGGGGCGGACGGTGTCGATCCGGCCCGCGCCGACGCCCTCGCGCATCAGGGCGACCAGGTCGGCCCAGATCGCGTCCCACTCGCCCCGGGTGAGGTCGCGGCCGGCGCGGTGCGGGTTGATCCCGTGGCGGAACAGCACCTCGGCCCGGTAGACGTTGCCCACCCCGGCCAGCACCTTCTGGTCCATCAGCAGCGCGGCGACGGTCGTCCGGCTCGCCGATATCCGGCGCCAGGCGGCCTGCGGATCGGCGTCGGCGCGCAGCGGGTCGGGGCCCAGCCGGGCGGCGACGGCGGCCTTCTCCGCGCCGGTGACCAGCGCGCAGGTGTTGGGGCCGCGCAGATCGGCGTAGCCGTCGTCGTTGGCCAGCCGCAGCCGGACCAGGCCGACCGGCTCGGGCGCGGGCCCGGTGCCGAAGGCGAAGCCGCCGTAGAGGCCGAGGTGGACGTGCACCCAGCCGCCCTCCTCGAAGCCGAGGAACAGGTGCTTGCCGACGGCTTCGGCCGCGGTGAGCAGCTGCCCGTCGATGGCCTTGGCCTCGTCGGCGAACCGGCCCTGCGGGCTGGACACCTCGACCGGGCGGCCGCCGAAGGCCTTCCGGTTCTCGGCGGCGAGGCGGTGGATGATGTGGCCTTCCGGCACGGGCGTCAGCTCCCCCGGGGTGGTTCGACAGGACCCGCACATCATCGCAGTCGGCACCGACAGCGCCGGATCGTCGCAGGTCAGCGGACCGGCATGCCCATCAGCCGGGCCAGGATGACGCGGTCCAGCTCGGCGGCGGTGCCGGCCACGTCCAGGTACGAGTTGTCGATGATCGGCAGCCCGGAGTTGTACCAGCCGGCCATCCGGCCGTGGATCCGCGCCACCTCCTCGTCACCGAGCCGCCGGGTGCCGCCGCGCCGGGCGTTGCGGTGCAGCACGGAGTCCAGGCTGGGCAGCAGCACGACCGGGATCATGCCGGGGCCGATGTGCCGCTTCCAGCCGCCGAGGCCGATGGCCGGGCGGTCCGGGAAGACGGCGTCGTCGATGATGCAGGAGATGCCGTTGGCGAGGTAGTTGCGGCAGGCGAAGCCGCAGGTGCGGCGGGCCAGCCGGTACTGCGCCTCGGAGGCGTTGTTCCAGCCGGACTGCGGGTTGGCGAAGCCGGACTGCACCCACTCGCGGACGTCGTCCAGGCTGATGTGCGCGGTCGGGCTGGGCCGGCGCTCGGCCCAGTACCGGGCGACGGTGGTCTTGCCCGCCCCGGCCGGGCCGATCAGCAGGACGGCGATCGGACTGGCGGGCGCGTGCCGCTGCGGCGGGTGGGCGGGGAGTTGCACGGGCGCGCCGGAAGGCAGCACGAAGTGCCCGGTGGCCCCGACGGGGACCGGCGCACTGGGCGCGGGCGCGGGTGCGGCCGGAGCGGGCGCGGAGACAGGAGCCGGAGCGGGCGGCACGGGAGCAGGCGGCACCGGAGCGGCCGGAGCCGGCGGCGCAGCGGCGGGAACAGGGGCCGGAACGGGCGGCACCGGCGGCGGCGCGGCGGCCCCCGACGGCTGCGGCCCCGGCGGAGCGGCGGGACGCGGCGGGACGTGCCCACCCCCGGCGTACTGCGTCACGGTCACCTCCCGACACCTCTCAGCGGGGAGACTACACGGCGGCCCGGCGGCGGGCACAGTCCGCCGC
>NZ_JBHWIO010000019.1:101690-105384 GCF_042732075.1 Kitasatospora sp. NPDC059812 | reverse complement strand
TCGAATAGTCCCGACCGCAGCCGTACGGGCATCGCGGTCGATGCCCCGCCCGTACGGAACGACCCGGGTCCCGGGGCCCCCGGTTACCCATCGTGGCCCCGGCGGGCCCCGCCCCCGCGGCGGCCCCCCGCCCCCCCCCACCTCCCCCGGCCCCCCCGCCCCCGCAAAACCCCGTTCGAAGGCGGTACGCGACCGGTCGCGCGAGACCGTCGTCTCGCTCGACCTCGGGTCACAGGTCCCGAAGCCAACGGTTGGCCTGCTCTGGGGTGGGGGAGTGGACGAAGCCGTAGCGTTGACCGAGCGACTTCGCGCCGGCCGGGGTTCCCATGTTCGTCTCGATCCGCGTGAATCCCGCTTCGCGCAGCGTTTGGAACATCCGCTCCACGAAGGTGTCGATCATCGCTCGCCGGTGGTCTCGGTCGAGTTCCGGAACCGAGAAGAACCAGCCGATATCGGTTGCCTCCTGGCCTTCTTCGCGTTCCGTCGGGATGCAGAAGAAGCCGCCCATGAGTTGCCCTGAGCCGTCCAGTGCCACCAGGTGTTTGATGCCGGGGCCGAGTGTGCCGTGGACCGCGGCACGTGTGAAGTCCACGGGGTTGTCGATCGTGTAACCGGCGTCATTGAATGGCGAGTCCTGGAACGTGCGACGCAGCGTCGTCTCGATGTCGTCCCATCGGGCCTTCATGAAGTGCTCGTCCACGAGCTTGATCTCCATGTGCGCCTCCGTGCGGTGAGTACCTCGTGTGCACCGACGAACCGCTGGCCAAGGTTCACGACCATGATGACAACGCGTGGAGCTGCCCGCGATCAGGCATCCGCCGAATGGCTGACGCGGGTCGAGGTCCGGCCTTGTGGCCGTGCCCGCGCGAGTTGCACGGCGACGCGCCGGAGGTTCACTCGCACGAGTGATTGTGATGCTTACTGACTTCGGCGCTTCGGGGTGATTGGCCTGTTCGTGTAGCTGACTGACGGTCATTTGCGCGCTATGCCGTAGGTATGCGATATGCGGATGGGGGCGGGCTGACGGCGAAAGGTCGCCAGCGCCGCGAGGTGGTGCGGCTGGAGGCCGCCGGGTTGTTCGCCGATGGGCTGGGGGCCGCCGGAGGTCGCCCGCAGGCTGCGGGTGAGCTCGAAGTCGGCCTACCGGTGGCACCAGGACTGGATGGAGGGCGGGGTGGCGGCCCTGGCCTCACGAGGGGCGAGCGGCCGGCGGTGCAAGCTGTCCGCGCGCTGCCAGGAGAAGCTGGCCGCCTACCTGGAGCAGGGGCCGGCCGCTCACGGCTGGGACGAGGACCATGTGTGGACCGGCGGGCGGGTGGCGACGCTGATCGGCCGGAAGTTCCATGTGTCCTACAGCGTCTCGGGTGCCACCCGCCTGATGCACCGGCTCGGCTTCAGCCCGCAGGTCCCCGCGCGGCGGGCCGCCGAACGCGACGAGCGGGCCGTGACCGCGTGGCAGGAGGTGACCTGGGCGGAGGTAAAAGCACCAGGGCGGCCTGCGACGGCTGGATCTGTTTCGAGGACGAAGCAGGGTTCACCCGCAGGCCGCCCAAGGGGCGCACGTGGGGCCGGCGTGGCATCACCCCGGTCGTGAAGGTCTCCGGCCGCGGCTCCGGACGGGTCTCGGTCGCCGTACTGCTCGCGATGCGCCCGGGCTTCCGGACCCGACTGTGCCACCGGCTGCGGCGCCATACCGGGCGCAAGGGCGAACGCCGCAGCCTGTCCGAGCGCGACTACATCGGTCTGATCGACGGAATGCACCAGCTGGTCAGGGCGCCGATCGTGCTGGTCTGGGACCGGCTCAACACTCACGTGTCCTATGCCATGCGCGACTTGATCAGCGCACGGGGCTGGCTGACGGTGTTCGTCCTGCCCGCATACGCACCCGAGCTGAACGCGGTCGAGTACGTGTGGGCCCACGTGAAGCACGGCCTCGCGAACCTCGCCGGCGTCGCCTTGGACCGACTTGCCACGCTCGTCCGCAATCGACTCAAACGTCTCCAGTACCGCCCCGACGTCCTCGACGGCTTCCTCGCCGGAACCGGACTCTCCCTCGACCTACCACCCTGAAAAGCCGAAGTCAGATACCACCAGCCGTAACCGCGCTGACCGGCTACCCGATCCGGCGCCGCATCTGCAGGACTATGACGACGGTTTCGCCGTCCTCGGGCAGCTCGTCACCGAGCGCGAACCTGACCTCGGTGACCGTGGCGGTCGACTCGAAGGCATACAGGTCCTGAGCGACGTAGTCGTTCTCCACGACGGCCAGCAGGTCGTTGCCGAGCACCGACTGCCCAGGCTCCACCAGGAGTTGGGTCACGCGCATCGGCCCGCCGTACGGCGACGGGTCTGCGGTGAGTTCCATCGGCCCGAGGTCGAGCCAACGGGGCGGCGCCGGCAGCGTGCCGATCCGCCGCTCGATCTCGCCCAGAGCCCCGTCCGTAGCCTGGGCAGTGCGGTCGTCCGAGGTGAGCCCCCGCAGCAGCGGGGCGACGGCGCGGACATCACCCAGCCGGCCCAGCGCGTTGCACGCGGCGTACCGCACATCCGAGTCCTCGTCGTCCAGACAGCGAGCGATCGCCTCATGGTGATCGGCTGTCCCGCGCTCGGCCAGACCGCGCAGCGCGTCCTTGCGGGTGTGCGGGCTGTCGGAGCCCAGGCCGCGTTCGAGGATCGGCAGCATGCGCGGGTCCTCGACGCTCGACCACGTCGACACGACCACCGACTCCAGCGAGGCGTCGTCCGCCAGAGCGCCGAACAGCGCGTCCGGGAAGGCACGGACCAGGACACTCCTCAGATCACCGACGGCTTCCCAGGCCTGCTTGCTGTTCGCACGATCGCCCTCCAAGGCGCGCCAGTCCAGATCAGCCTGGCCAGCCAACATGGCGAGCATCCGCCGCAGACTCGCCGGTCCCGCGGCCACCAGCCGATCGAGCGCCGCATGTTGGCCGCCGACGTACTGCACGATGAGGCTGTCGATCTCCTCGAACTCCCGGCTCATGTCCAGCACCCTAGTCGACGCCACCGTCACTGATCGGCTAGCAAGCCCATCACCCCGAAGAGCTGAAGTCAGTAGTGCATAAATGGACACTCAAGGTATTCGAGGGCTCGTGGGGGCTCTCCCGGCGCGAGGGGGGCCGTCATGGCCGCAGTCGAATCCTCCTCCATCGAGGTGCCGCGGATCGCGAGCAGTTCGCAGCCCGCCGACCGGGACCAGGGCCTCGCGGCGATCGGCGGCAACGGCGGCGCCGTGTGGCGGGGGTGGTGGACGTGGACCCCGGGGAACGGGACGTTCAACCTCCAGATCGCCTGGAACGCCATCGGGATCGACTCGACGGTCGTCATCACGGCCTCCGAGATCGACGGCAACGGGCACCGGTTCGTCGGTGCGGCGCCCTTCCAGGTGTCGAGCATCGCCCCCGGCAACGGTGTGGTGACGTTCAAGATCAACATCGGTTGGGGCAGTGCGCTGCCGATGCGCACCGACGTCGTGGTCTTCAACTGAGCACCGTTCCCCGGCCGCCCCGGCTGCCCCGGTCACGCAGGCCTGGGGCCGCACCGATCCGCTGACAACCGGCACGAACCGCCCCCGGGGGGGGGCCGGGGGGGCGCCCCCCCCCCCCCGGGCCCCCCCCCCCCGCCCCCCCCCCGGTGACCCCCCACGCGCCCCCCCACCCCCCGCGGGGTAGGCGGG
>NZ_JBHWIO010000019.1:81314-101680 GCF_042732075.1 Kitasatospora sp. NPDC059812 | reverse complement strand
CTGACGCGGGTGGGGGGCGCCGACAGTGTTCTCATCAAACGCTCTCCACGCGTCGGGGGGGGTGCCGGGGCCGCCCCCCCCCCCCCCGGCGGGCGCCCGTTTTCCCGCAGGAGCCGGTTCCGCCGACAGGGCCCAGCCGAGCCCGGGCTGTCTTCCGGGCGGCAGATAGTGGCGGCACGAACTTCCTTCGCGTTGCGATGCTCTCAGGTCGAGTGGGGATGTGCTCCACTTAATCGTCACACTGTGTAGTCAATCGGATGTCTGATGTCGTGCAAGGCTGTCGGGAGCTCCTGGCATCGCTCCCATCCTGTCTCTCGGTCTCTCGGGAAGGTTCGTGAGGCTTACGGATTCGGCCCGGCCGGAGCGGCCCTTCGCGACGCGCTCCCCACGACACCGTGAAGGGGCCCCCGCGCAGAGACACCCCGCCTACCCAGGCGGCACTCCACAACGGTGACGGCGCACGTCGCCGACAACGACCGCGAACAGGAAGACCCATGAGAAATCCGCTGTCCGCCAGAGCTTCGGCTATCGCCGCGGCGAGCGTGCTCGTCTGCTCGGTGTTCACAGGCATCGGCGCAGCACCGGCCGGGGCCGTACCCGCCGGCCGGGCCCTCGCCGCGCAGGTGGCGTTCTGGGCGGGGCAGGAGGTCCAGCCGTGTCTGGCGGAGGACCCGCTGACCTGTCCGCGGGACCTCAGCGCGTTCACCGACACCGTGTGGAACACCCTGGCCGCCGGCCACAGCCCGCTCTACCTCGACCTCGTGTACGGCTCGGACTTCGGCCCCGCGCTGCCGGGCGAGAACCAGCGCACCGACGCTCTGGCCCTGGTCGAGCAGGCGAACACCCGCGGCGTGCCGGTCAGCGCCTGGATCACCGTGCCGCTGTCGGACGGCACCTTCGACACCGAGCAGAACGCCGCCCTCGTCCAGAGCGCCGTCGAGGACTTCCACGTCTGGTCGCTCGCCCACGACCTCCAGTTCTCCCAGGCCGTACTCGACCTGGAATCCCCCACCGGCGACCAGGCCGTGGCCCAGGCCCTCACCCAGAAGGACCTGACCGGCTTCAATGCCCTGCTGAACGCCAATAGCCTCGACCCCGCCGCACAGTGCCGCGCGATCCACACCTACGCCGACACCATCGCCTGGGCGCACCAGAACGGGATGCGGATCTCGGGCTCGCCCGTGCCCTACGCGCTGGACGACCTCGACAACGGCAGCATCGCCCTGCAGGCCGCGCTCGGCATCACGGCGTTCCCGCCGACCGGCTACGACCAGTACTTCCTTCAGGCCTACCGCGCCTTCGGGATCGACCTGGGATCCGGCTACGTGGCGTCCTACTTCACCGACATCCAGCGCTACTTCGGCACCGCGGGACAGGTCACCATCGGCAATGCCGGGATCCCGCCGTACGACAACCTCACCACCGTCGTCGACGACATCAGAATGCTCACCGGCCTCGGTGCCACCACCATCCCGGTGTTCGACCTCGAAGGCACCGTCAAGGCCTTCGGCGCCGACGGCGTGAGCGCCCTCGTCCAGGCCGGCCACAACCCCATGACCGGCAGCGAACTCACCGCCGCCACCCAGATGTCCGTGACCGGCGCCGCCGCACGCGCCCTCTTCCACACCCTCGACACGGCCGCCACCACCGCAACCCCCCTCACCACCGGACACCAGCCCAACCCCTACCCCGGTGCCTGCATGTAGTACCGGCACCGGCCCGTGGGCAGTGGGGCGCTGACGGCTCGCAACGGCTGCCGGAAGTCCTGATCCCGGAGCGTGGGTGAGGTGCGGCTCAGACGGACACCGGGCCCGCCGCAGCGGGCCCGGTGTCCGGTGATGCGAGGAGTCGACACAGGGCGAGGACGACGTCCCGGGGCGACGCGCCGCCGCGGCTCACGCGGTGACCTTGGCGACGAAGGCGGCGAGGTTGACCGCGGTGCGGCGGATCTTCTCCTCGACGGTGAGCGACTCGTGCAGCCGGGTGCCGGTCTCCCGCTTGCCGCGCACGTAGAGCGAGCAGGCGAGGTCGCTGCACATGTAGGCGCCGACGGAGTTGCCCTGCTTGCCGGCCTTCCCGGCCAGGGGCGCGACCAGCAGCGAGACGCCTCCGGTGTGGGTGGTCACGCACAGCGAACAGATGCTGCGGCGGGCCTGCCAGGAGGCGGCGCCGGAGGAGCGCAGCGCGACCGCCACCACGCGGCCGCCCGACTCGGCGGCGAGATAGGCGCGATCGGGCGCCTGCGGGTCGCGCCACCCGAGGAAGTCCAGGTCGTCCCAGGGCTGTTCGGCCAGGTCGCGGGGGATGTGCAGTCGCTTCGCCTCGCCCTTGGTGCAGTTCACGAAGGCGGCACGGATCTCTTGCTCGGTCAACGGCTTCATAGGAGTCAACGTAAATTACCTAGGACTATTAGGCAAATGTATAATGGCCTCAGTCGATCGGAGGGAAGGCCATGGCGCGCGTAGGACTGAACGCGGAACGACTCGCCCGGGCGGGAGCGGAACTGGCCGACGAGGTCGGCTTCGACAAGGTCACGGTCTCGGCGCTGGCACGACACTTCGGCGTCAAGGACGCGAGCCTGTACTCGCACGTCAAGAACTCCCAGGACCTCAAGACCAGGATCGCCCTGCTCGCACTCGAGGAACTCGCCGACCGGGTCGCCGCCGCCCTGGCCGGACGCGCCGGCAAGGACGCCCTGGCCGCCTTCGCCAACGCCTACCGCGACTACGCCCGCGAACACCCCGGTCGCTACGCCGCCGCGCAGCTCGAACTCGACCCCGAGACCGCGCGCGCCAGCGCCGGCGTCCGGCACTCCCAGATGACGCGCGCGATCCTGCGCGGCTACGACCTCGCGGAACCCGACGAGACCGACGCCGTCCGGCTGCTCGGCAGCACCTTCCACGGCTACGTGGCCCTGGAACGGGCCGGGAGCTTCCAGCACACCCCGCGCGGCACCGAGGACACCTGGGCGCGCATCCTCGACGCCCTCGACGCACTGCTGCGCAACTGGCCGGCGGCCTGACCGCCCGCTCCGCGCGGCTCCGCGCGGATCCGACGGCCGGGGCCGGCCCCGGGGTGCGGCCAGGTGACCGTTCCCGCCCGGGACTGCGGGCGGCGGAGCCCGTCCGGCGGGAGAATTGAGGTCGACCAGGCCGCCCGGGCCCTGTGCAGCGGCGGGAGGAAGGTGGTCCGTGAACGTCGTGCTGAGCGAGGTGGCGCCGCTGGCCCTGGCCATCGCGTTGTCGCCGTTGCCGATCGTGCCGGCGCTCCTCCTGCTGTTCACTCCCCGGCCCAGGGCCACGGCCGGAGCCTTCCTGGCCGGGTGGGCGGCCGGAATCCTCGTGGCGGCGTCCGCGTTCACGGCACTCGCGGCCGTCATCGAGACCCGCGAGGAGACCCCCACCTGGGCGTCCTGGACCAAAGTCGTCCTCGGCGCGGTCCTCGTCCTGCTCGCCGGGCGGCAGTGGCTCTCCGGCGGCAAGAAAGGGACCCCGGCCTGGATGCGGAGCCTCACGGATGCCACGCCGGCCAAGGCCCTGCGGCTGGGTCTCCTGCTGTCGGGGGCCAACCCGAAGACCATCCTGCTGTCCGCGGCGGCAGGGCTGACCATCGGCTCCGCCGAACTGGGTCCGCCCCGTACGGTCATCGCCGTGGCGGTGTTCACCGCGCTCGCCGTCTCCACCGTCGTGCTTCCCGTGCTGCTCCACATCGCGCGGGGGGAGCGTGTCCTCACTCCGCTGGGCAGGGCCAGGACCTGGCTGGAGACCCATAACAGCACCGTCACCGCTGTGGTCCTCGCCGTGATCGGGGTGCTCCTCGTCATCGACGGTGCCAGCGGGCTGTGACCGGCGTGAGGGCCGCCTCGACGGCGGTCCCGCTCACCTGGACGGATGAGGGCCTGGGGCGGCTGCTGCGGCTGCTGCGGCTGGTCAGGCGTCCGGGACGACGGCGACCGGGCAGCGGACGTGGTGGATCGCGGCGTGTGCCACCGGGCCGAGGTGCGCGCCGAGAGGCATCCGCCGGACGTGGCGGCCGAGGACGACCAGCCGTGCCGTCTCCGACGCTTCCACCAGGACGATGGCGGCGTTGCCCCGGACGAGTTCGGACGTCACGGTCACCTGGGGGTAGCGGGCCAGCCAGAGGGCCAGGACGTCGGCGAACTGCTTCCGCTCGGAGGCGGACAGCTCCTTCTCCAGCCCTCCGATGGCGTCGAACGCCATGTACTCGCTGCCGGCCGGCGGCGCCCAGACGTGGACGATCCGCAGGGGGGCCGAGCGGTGGGCGGCCGCCTCGAAGGCGAACGCCAGGACGTCGTCCGGCGGATGTACGAGGTCGACGCCCACCAGGACGGGGTCGGTGGCGGCGCCCTGCTCGCCCTCACCGGCCCGGACCAGCACCACCGGGCAGGTGGCCCGGCGCAGCACCTCCTGGCTCACCGAGCCGACCAGGAAGCCGCGCACGGGCCCCAGCCCCCGGGAGCCGAGCACGAGCACGGCGGAGGTCCGGCCGGCGGCCACCAGCGCCTTGGCCGGGTCGTCGGGGACCTGGCGGGAGGAAACCTGGAGGCCGGCGTGCGCGGCGCGCAGCTCCGCCTCGCGGGCGGCCAGGGCGTCCCGGCTGCGGTTGTACACCTCGTTGGTGCCGACCGAGTCCCGCTTGGGCCAGGGCCAGGCCTGGAGGAGTTCGAGGGCGAGCCCGCGGCGCAGCGCCTCCCGGGCGGCCCACGCGGTGGCGGCGAGGCTCTCCGGCGAACCGTCGAAGCCCGCGACGACGGGACCGTCCACGGCGACGGGACCGTTCACGGTGACCTCCCAGCGGTCGGGTCCGGGCCGGTCAGGCCCGCTGTGGGTCGAGGGTGGCGGCGACCGTGGTCCATGCCGCGTCCCGCGGGTCGTACGTGGCCCGGGCGCCCCGGCCAGTATCGGCGGGAGCCGCTGCGGGCGCCTCCCGGCGCCTCCCGGCGCAGGGTGGCGCCCCGGGCGGTCCGGGCTCGGCTCGGGGGATCGGTCTGGGGAGCGTGGGCGGTCAGAGCGCGGGTCAGAGCGCGGGTCAGGCGCGCGGGGCGGGGTGCAGGGCGGCGAACAGGCCCCGTGTGCGCGTGCCGTCGGGCAGCTGCCAGGCGCCGCCGAGGTGGCCGGCGGTCTCCAGGGCGGGGAGGGCCGCGTCGTCGGCGGCGGGGTGCAGCACCCGGTGCAGGCGCAGGGTCGTGCCCCGGGGGGCCGTCAGCGAGGTGCCCTCCTGGTCGTCGTCGGCGGTGGTGGGGTTCAGGGGGGTGTCGCCGCGGTAGGAGCGGGTGACCTCCAGGTCGGGGGTGTCGCTGATGTTCTGGTCCTGGGCTTGGACCCGGCCCTCGATCAGGGCCGACAACTGGGCGACCAGCACCGGGTCGTGGCAGCCGTCGTAGGCCCAGCGCCGTCCCAGCTCGCCGTGCTCCATGGTGCCGACGAGCGCGTGTTCCGCCCCGTCGAGCGGGGCGCCGCGGTAGGTGAGCGGGACGAAGTAGGTGGCGGGGGCGGGGCCCGAGGTGTCGGTGACCACCATGAACTCGATGCCGACCTCGCCCTGGGGGTCGTCCAGCCGGAAGCCGCCGGCCTTGGCCAGGTCCGGGGCGCCCGAGCCGCCGCGGTACCAGGGCCGGGAGGGGAGCCAGGAGGCGAGCAGCTCCAGCTTGCTCGGCTGGAGGGTGGTGTGGTGGATGACGGACATGCCGGGGGTGCTCCTCCGTTGTACGAGTGCGATGGTCATACCCTCCCACCCGTGCGGGGCTGACGGGCAGGCAGGTTCCGCTGCGAGGTTCGTCGCCGTTCCGGCCTGGCCCTGGCCTTGGCCCAACTCGCCTCCCTGTCCTCGGTCGTCCACCGGCGGGCCTACCGCCCGGCGGCATCGTCGCGGCCGTCGGGCGGTAGGGCGTACCGGCACCAACTCGCCAGTCTGGCTGGAAAGATGGTTCCGGGTCGGCCGAACTTGCGATCTTTCGGACAAGCAGGCGATCAAGGTCTTGATCTGCTGCGGGGTCACCTTTAGATTGCAGTGCAATGTCACACTGAACCGACCGACACGGCGTGCCTGGGGGACCGGTGCCGGACACTGCACAGCAAGTACCGCACCAGAGCGCCGACAAGCTGCCCCGGGTGTTCTACCGGCTGGCACTGGGCGACGCCCTGTCCACGTACGGGAGCCAGCTCGACCTGGTGGCGCTCAGCCTGTTCGCCTACGAGGCGGCCGGGAACGCGCTCGGCACGGCCGGGTACCTGATCATCCGACTGGCCGGCGGCCTCGTCGGCGGGCTGGTCTCCGGGCGCCTGGTGGCCCGGACCGACCGGCGGCGGCTGATGACGGGCTGCGCGCTGGCCCAGGCGCTGGCCCTGGTCGTGGTGGCCCTCGCGCCCGTCCCCGCGCGCATCCCGGTGCTCTACTCGCTCGCGCTGGTCTTCGGCGGTGCGGCCGCGGTGTGCGCCGTCGCACTGCGGACCAGCATCCCGGAGATGGTCGGCTCCGAGCGCCGGGCCCGTGCCAACAGCCTGATGGCCAGCTGCCGTTCGGCCGCCATGGTGCTCGGCTTCGCCTCCGCCGGCGTGGTGGTGGCCTGGGCCGGGTTCCGCGCGGCGCTGCTCATCGACGCGTCCAGCTTCCTGGTGTTCGCGGCGGTGGTGCTCCGGCTGCCGCTGCGCACCCGGGCCGAGCCCGCCGAGCAGCCCGCCGCAGAACCGGCTGATGCCGCCGATCCCGCCGATTCCGCCGGGGGGACGAAGCGGCGCGGGAGCCGGTGGCAGGCGCTGATCGTCCTGCGGGCCGCCCCGGTGGTCGGCGCGATGGCGGCGATCCGGCTGCTGGACGCCTTCGGCTCGGCCGCGCACAACATCAGCCTGCCGGTCTTCGCCAACCAGCACTCTCCCGGCAACCCGGCCGCGCTGCTGGGCATGTTCTGGGCCACCTGGGCGGTCGGCAACCTCGGCGCCCAGCAACTGGTCTCCCGGCTCCTGCTGCGCCGGGGCATCGAACCGGGCGAGCGCGCCTTCGCCCTGGGCACCTGTCTGATGTCCGGCTGTTTCATCCTGGTCTTCACCGGGCTGCCGACCCCGCTGTTCCTGCTGGCGGCGATCGGCGCCGGGCTCGGCGACGGCTTCACCGAGATCTCGTACACCACCCGGATCCAGGCCCTCGCCGACGAACGGCGCGGCCAGGCCTTCGGGTTGCTGGCCTCCGCCGAGAACGTCGGCATGGGCACCGGGATGCTGCTGAGCGGATCGCTGCTGGCGCTGCTCAGCCCGCTGACCGTGGTCGGCGTCTCGCACGCCGTCCCGATCGTGCTGGCGCTCGGCTTCCTGGTCGTGGTCGCCCGGTCCCGCAAACGCTGAACCCCCCACCCCAACGCACCTGCCCCGACACAAGCACCGCGCCACCGGATCCGCCGGCGCCACCGCGCCGCAGGCACCAGCCCGATCCGCTCACCCTCCGTACCCCGGGGCGGTCCGTACCCGCGCGCCCCGGCACCGATCCGAAAGGTGCCGTACCTGATGAGCTCCACCGGTCCCGACCGCGCCCGGCTGCGTGCCCTGGAGGCCCGGCTGCTGCTGCGTCCCGAGGTCGCCGACTGCGCGCTGCTGCCGGTCGAGCGCGCCGACGGCCGCCGCGGGCTGCTGGCCTACCTGGTGCCCGCCGCCGACACCGACACCGCCGCGCTGCGCCGCCGGGCCGCTGCGGCCCTGCTGGACGCCGACCCGAGCGCCGAGGTGCACCTCCTGGACGGCATCGTCCGCACCCCGCAGGGCGAGCCCGACCGCGCCGCACTGGCGGCCGCCGCCGCCCGGCCGCCCGCCGAGCCCGGGCCAGCCCTGCGCCACCTGCGCGAACTCACCGCGCACTGGCGGCCGTTCGGCGACGCCGGGACGGCGGCGGGCCCCGCCCCGGACGGCCCGGCGGCCGCCCCCGAGGGCACCGGGACGGAGGCGGTCGGCGCCCCGCTGCCCGACCCGGCGCCGGACGCGCCCCGGACGCTGCCCGAGGCGCTGCTGCGCGCCGCCGAGCGGCACCCCGGGCGCGGCCTGCACCTGGTCCGGGCCGACGGCGGGGCGACCAGGCTGACCTACCGCCGACTGCTGGAGCAGGCCCGGGAGACCCTCGCCCTGCTGACCTCCGCAGGACTGCGGGCGGGCGACCGGGTGATCCTCCAAGTCCCCGACCCGGAGCGCTACTTCCCCACCCTGTGGGCCTGCCTGCTGGGCGGGGTGCAGCCGGTCACGGTGGCCCGCCCGCCGGCCTACGACGAGCGCAACCCCGTACTGGAGAAGCTCTGGCACGCCTGGCAGACCCTGGAGGAGCCGCCGGTGCTCGCCTGCGGCCCGGCGGTGGCGGGCCTGGCACGGCTCGGGGAGCTCTACCCGGCGCCCGGCCTGCGGGTCATCGCGGTCGACCACCGGCCCGCCAATACCGATGCCGCCACCGACACCGGCGCCGCGCCCGACACCATCGGCGTGCCCGACACCGGCACCATCGGCGCGCCCGGCGCCGAGCACGCCCCGGACCCCGGCGACGTCGCGATCCTCCAGCTGTCCTCCGGCAGCACCGGCCGGTCCAAGGCGGTGCAGATCACCCACCGCGGCATCCTGGAGTACGTGGCCGGCGCCGCCTCCCAGGGCAGTTCGCCCGAGGACGTCACCGTCAACTGGCTGCCGCTGGACCACGTCGCCGGGCTGCTGATGTTCCACCTGCGGGACGTGGCGCTGGCCGCCGACCAGGTGCAGGTGCCCACCGAACTCGTGCTCGCCGACCCACTGGTCTGGCTGGACACGCTGGAGCGCTACCGGGGCGCGCACTCCTGGTCGCCCAACTTCGGCTTCCGGCTGGTCGCCGAGGCGGTCCGGGCCGCCGGTCCCGGCCGGCACTGGGACCTCTCCGCGCTCAAGTCGCTGATCAACGCCGGGGAGCAGTGCACCGAGGCGGTGCTGGACGAATTCCTGGCCGCCACCGGGCCGTTCGGCGTTCGCGCGGACCACGTCCTGCTCGGCTGGGGCATGGCCGAGACCTGCACCGTGATCACCTACAAGCGCTACCACGAGGACGGCGCCCGCCGCCTGGTGCGCACCGACTCGCTGAGCGGCCGGCTGGAGCCCGCCGACCCGGCCTCGCACGAGCGCGGCACCGGCTTCCTCAGCATGGGGCGTCCCGCGCCCGGCACCCGGATGCGGGTGGCGGGCGAGGACGGCCGGGCCCTGCCCGAGCACTGGGTCGGCCGGCTCCAGGTCAACTCCGGCCGGGTGACCCCCGGTTACCTGAACAACCCGGCCGCCGACCGGGAGTCCTTCGTCGGCGACGGCTGGTTCGACACCGGAGACCTGGCCTTCCTGGCCGACGGGGAGGTGGTGCTCACCGGCCGTCGCAAGGAGATCATCATCGTCAACGGGGTGCACTACTTCTGCCACGAGCTGGAGGACGTGGTGGCCTCGGTGGCGGGGGTGCGCTCCGGGCACGTCGCCGCCTTCGGGGTCCCGGACGACCGCACCGGCACCGAGCAACTGGTGGTCGTCTACGTGCCGAACGACCAGGACGCCCCCGCACCGCCCGTGGCCGCCGAGGTCCGGCGGCTGCTGGCCGCCCGTAGGCAGCCCGCCCCCGCTCTGGTGCTGCCGGTGCCGCCGTCGGAGTTCCCGCGCACCACCAGCGGCAAGATCCAGCGCACCGCGCTGCGCCGGCGGCTGCTCGACGGCGAACTCGACGAGCACATCGTGGCCCTGGACCTGGCGGAGGCGAACTCCCGGACCCTGCCGGACTGCGTGCGCCGACTCGCCTGGGAACCCCGCCCGGTGCCGGAGGCCCCGGCGGCCGGAACGGTCCCGGTCGACGGGGCTCCGGTGGGGCCGACCCTGCTGCTCGGCCCCGCCGGCCCCGGCACCCTCGCCGAGGCGCTGCGCGCCGCCCTGCCGCAGGCCGTGGTGGTGGACCGGCCGCCGACCACCGACCCGGGGGAGTGGCTGCGGGCGCTCGGCGAGGAGCGCCCCGCGCGGGTGGTGCACCTGTGGGGCGCGGGGCCCGAGGACGCGCCGCGGCCCTCGGACGCGGCGGCGCGGGACGAAGCGCTGCTCGCCCTGCTGCGGGCCCTGGCCGGCCGGCCGCCGATCGGCGAGCTGGTCACCGTCAGTGCCGGGCTGCATGCCGTGCTGCCCGGTGAACTCCCGGACCCGAGCGCGGAGTTGACGGCGGCGCTGACCGCCGGAGCCCGGGCCGAGCAATTGGTGCCGGCCGCCCGGCACATCGACCTGCCGGCGGGCGCACCGGCCGCCGAGCAGGCCGCCGCGCTGCTCGCCCTGCTGGCCGAGCCCCGGCCGGAGCCGGAGTGCGCCTGGCGCGAGGGCCGCCCGTGGGTGCCCCGGCTGGGACCGGCCGAGACCGTAAGCGGTACCGCCACCGCCCCCGACGTCGGTACCGCAGCCGAGGGCTGCTCACTGCTCACCCCCGGCGCCCGCTACCTGGTCACCGGCGGCCTCGGCGGGATCGCCGCCGAGCTGCTGCCCGGCCTGCTCCGCGACCACGGCTCCCGGCTGCTCGTGATCGGCCGCACCGACCTGGACGCGCCGACCGCCGAGGCGGCCGAGCGCCGCGCGGCGCTGCACCGGCTGTCCTCCTACGGCGGCCGGGTCGACTACCGCCGCGCCGACGTGACGGACCCCGAGCAGCTGGCGGAGGTGGTCGCCGAGGCCGAACGGGACTGGCAGGCGCCGCTGGACGGCGTGCTCCACCTGGCCGGCAGCTACCGGCTCGCACTGTTCGCGGACACCGGCCCCGACGGCTGGCGCGAGGCGGTGCGCGCCAAGACGACCGGCACGGACCACCTCGTCGAGCTGGTCCGGAAGCGGCCCGGCGCCCAGTTCGTCGGCTTCTCCTCGATGGTCGGCTTCCAGGAGGCCGTCGGCTCCACGGCGTACGCCGCCGCCAACCGCTACCTGGAGAGCGCCGTCGAACGGCTGCACCGGGAGACCGGGGCCCCGGCCTGGACGATCTCCTGGGGCCTGTGGAGCGGGGTCGGCATGAACCGCGCCGCCGACCACGAGCAGGCCGCCGCCGACCGGGGCATCGCCGTGCTGAGCGCCGCGCACGGCCGCCGACTCGCCTCGCTGCTGCTGGCCGCCGCCCCGGGCCGCTGGTACGCCGGGCCCGACCCGAGCGCCCCCGCCGCGCGCCGCCGCCTGCTGGCCACTGCACCGCGACCGGTCCGCGAAGCGCCTGCCGCACGGCCCGCCGGACGGCCGGCCGACGAGCGGGCCGACGAGCGGGCCACCGCACCGGCCGCAGCCGTACCGCCTGGCCCTGGCAGTCCTGCCCACGCCGCCCCCACCCCTGCCACCGCCGAGCTGCGCCGGGCCGTCCTGGACGCCTTCGAGGCCGTCCTCGACACCCCGCTCGACCCTGGCCGCCCGCTCGCCGAACTCGGCATCGGATCGCTCCAGTTGATGCGGGTGCACGGCGCGCTCGGTGCCGTCCTGCCGGCGCCCCCGGCGCCCACCGAGCTGTTCCGGCACCCCACCGTGGACGCCCTGATCGCGCACCTGACCGAAGTGCCCACCGCGTCCACCGCAGCCACGGCCGCCACCGCCGCGCCCGGCGGCGACCGCCGGGTGGCCATCGTCGGCCTGGCCCTGCGCTTCCCCGGCGCCGACAGCCCCGACCAGTACTGGCGCAACATCGTCGACGGCGTCCGCAGCACCACCCGGTTCACCGAGGACGAGCTGGCGGCGGCCGGCCTGCGCCCGGCGGAGTACCGCCACCCCGACTTCGTCCCGGTGACCGGCGCGCTGCCGGACACCGACCACTTCGACGCCGAGGCCTTCGGCATCAGCGGCACCGAGGCGGCGCTGATGGACCCCCAGCAGCGCCTGCTGCTGGAGATCTGCCGGCAGGCCCTGGAGGACGGCGGCTACGACGCCCCGGACCCGCGCCGCCGGGTCGGGGTCTTCGCCGGCACCGGCATGACCCTGTACGCGCTGCGCAACTACTACCAGCACACCCTGGCCGCCACCGCCGACCCGGCCGAGCCGGTGGCCGCGCTGCAGACCGCGATCGGCAACCAGGCCGACTTCGCCGCCACCAGGGTCGCCTACCGGCTGGGCCTGACCGGGCCGGCGATCGGCGTGCAGACCGCCTGCTCGACCTCGTTGGTCGCGGTCCACCTCGCGGTGCAGTCACTGCTGGCGGGCGACTGCGACCTGGCACTGGCCGGGGCCGCCGCCCTGCACACCCCGCAGGCCGCCGGATACCGCTACGAGGAGGGGTCGATCCTCTCCCCGGACGGCGCCTGCCGGGCCTTCGACGCGGCGGCCGGCGGCACGGTCGGCGGCAACGGCGTCGCGGCCGTCCTGCTCAAGCGCCTGGACCGGGCGCTGGCGGACGGCGACACCGTGCACGGCGTGATCCTCGGCTCGGCCGTCAACAACGACGGCGGGCTCAAGGTCGGCTACACCGCGCCCAGCGTGGACGGGCAGGCGGCCGTGGTCGGCCGGGCCCTGGACCTGGCCGGGGTGCCGGCCGAGAGCGTCGGCTACATCGAGGCGCACGGCACCGGCACCCCGCTCGGCGACCCGATCGAGTTCCGGGCGCTGGCCCAGGCGTTCCGCGCCCGCACCGAGGCCGCCGACTTCTGCTCGCTCGGCTCGGTGAAGCCCAACATCGGCCACCTGGACACCTGCGCGGGAATGGCGGGGCTGATCAAGGCCCTGCTAGTGCTGCGGCACGGCACGATCCCGCCGCTGGTCAACTTCAGCCGCCCCAACCCTGCGCTGGAACTGGACGGAAGCCCGTTCCGGCTCTCCGCCGAGCGCCGGGACTGGCCGGCCGGCCCCACCCCGCGCCGGGCCGGGGTCAGCGCGCTGGGCGTCGGCGGCACCAACGCCCACCTGGTGCTGGAGGAGGCGCCGGCGGCCGCAACCGGCATCGCCGACCCGCGCCCCGCCCCGACCGTGCTGCCGCTGTCCGCCCGCACCGAGCAGGGCCTGACCGCCCTGGCCGGCCTGCTCCGCGACCGGCTGGCCGCCGGGCCCGCCCCCGCCCCCGGCGACCTGCCGCTCACTCTCGGCGGCGGCCGCCGCGCGCTGCGCCACCGCCTCGCCGTCACCGGCGCCGACCCCGACGAGCTGCGCCGGGGCCTGGAGGCCCACTTGGCGGGCCGTACCTCCGGCGCCGTGCCCGTTGCGGGCCGCGCCTCCGGTGCCGTACCGGTTGCGGGCCGTACCTCCGGCGCCGCGCCCGTCCACCGCGAGGCCCGGCGCGGCGACGTGCAGCCGGTGCTGCTGTTCACCGGCCAGGGCGCCCAGTACCGGGGCATGGCCGCCGAACTCCACCGCGCCTTCCCGGTCTTCCGGGCCGTGCTGGACGAGTGCGACCGGCTGCACCGCGACGCCTGGGGCGAGCCGCTGCTGCCGCTGCTGCTCGACGCCGTGCCCGAGGGAGCCGACGACGCCTGGACCACCGAGGCGGCGCAGCCCGCGCTGTTCGCCCTGCAAGCGGCCTACCTGCGGCTCTGGCAGGAGCTCGGGCTCCGTCCGGCCGCGGTCGCCGGGCACAGCGCCGGCGAGTACGCGGCCTTCCACGCGGCGGGCGCGCTCGACCTCGCCGACGGGATGTTCCTCACCGCGGTGCGCGGACGGCTGATGCACCGGGCGACCGAGCCCGGCGCCATGACGGCGGTGATGGCCGGCCCGCAGCGGCTCGCCGCATTCGGCGACTGGCTGCCCGGGGTGGAGTTGGCCGTGGTCAATGGCGCCGGCCAGTGCGTGCTGGCCGGAGCGCCGCGCGAGATCGCGGCAGCCGAGGCCGTGCTGGCCGCCGACGGTGTGACCACCGAACGGCTTGCCACCGACCGGGCCTTCCACTCCCGGCTGCTCGACCCGGTGCTCGACCCGTTCCGCGGGCAGCTCGCCCGGCTGCGCCTGCGGCCGCTGACCGTACCGCTGGTGAGCAACCTGGGCGGCGAGGTGCTGGCCCCCGGCACCGTGCCGACGCCCGACTACTTTGTCCGGCAGACCCGGGAGACCGCGCGCTTCGACCTGGTCCTGGCCGCCCTGGACGGGCAGGGCCACGAGCTCTTCCTTGAGCTCGGCCCGCACCCGACGCTCACCGGCATGGGCCGCCGGGAGCTGCCGCACCGCCACTTCGTGGCCGGCGCCCGGCGCGGCGCACCGCCGGAGCGGCAGTTCGGCGTCGCGGCCGCCGCGTTGTGGTCCCACGGCGTCCCGCTCGACTGGGCGCGCTTCGCCGCCGCCCGCGACTGGCCGGACGGCCCGGCCCGCCGCGTACCCCTGCCGACCACCGTCTTCCAGCGCCGCCGCCACTGGTTCACCGCCCCCGACCGGCCGACCACCGAGGACTCCGCCATGCACCAGGCACCGCCGCCCCAGCAGCCCGTTCCGCCGTCGGCCATACCCGAGGCCGCGTCGGCACCCGGCCCGGCGCCCGCCGCAGTGACGCCCGTATCGGCGCCCGCAGCGAGCCCCGAGCAACTGGCCGAGGAGGCCGTGCTGCGCCAGGTGCTGGAGCAGACGGCCCGCCAGCTCGGCCACGACGAGGGGTCGGTCGGAGCCGACGAGCCCTTCTTCGACCTCGGCGCCGACTCGCTCTCGATGATCAACATGATCCGGGACCTGGAGCGGACCTTCCGGGTACGGGTCTCGATGCGCGAACTGTTCGAGGCGGCGGACACCCCGGCCCGGCTGGCCGGGCTGATCGCCGGCCGGCTGGAGCCCGCCGTCCGGGACGCGCTGCTGCCGGCCGCCGTGCCCGAGCCGGCGGCGGCTCCGGCACCGGTCCCTGCCGCCGCCCCTGTTTCCGCCCCGGAAGCGGCGTCGATTCCGGCTCCGGCAGCCCCGCCCCAGGCGGTCGCGGCAGCCGCCCTCCCCACGCCGCCCGCTCCGCCCGTCCCGCCCGCGCCGACGGCACCGCCCGTGCTCGCCCCGGTGGCCGACGGCACTGGCCTGATCGAGCGCCAGCTCGCCCTGCTCGGCCAGTTCTCCGACCTGATGCGCGACCAGCTCGGCCTGTTGGCCGGGACCGGGACGGCGCCGTCCGCGCTCCCCGGGGCTGCCGCTCCTGTCCCCCTGCCGCAGGCCGTCACCCCCGCCGGCAATGCCCCCGCCGTCACCCCGGTCGCCGCCGCACCCGCCCCCGCGCCGGCCACCCCGCCCGCCCCGCAGGTACACGGCCCCCGGGTGACCGTCTCCCGGGAGTCCGGCATGGCCTCCGGCGGCCTGACCGAGCAGCAGCGCGCCCACGTGGACGAGCTGGTCGCCCGCTTCACCGCCCGGACCGCCGCCTCCAAGGCGGTCACCCGCCGCCACCGGCGCACCCTCGCGGACAGCCGCGCCGTGGTCGGCTTCCGCTCCGCGACCAAGGAGATGCTCTACCCGCTCGCCGCCCGCCGGGCCCGGGGCTCCCGCCTGGAGGACCTCGACGGCAACACGTACGTCGACATCACCATGGGCTTCGGCGTCCTGCTGTTCGGCCACGACCCGGAGTTCGTCTCCGACGCCGTCCGCGAGCACCTGGCCGGCGGACTGCGGCTGGGCCCGCGCGGCCCGGAGACCGGTGAGGCCGCCGAACTGCTGGCCGAACTGACCGGCACCGAGCGGGTCGCGTTCGCCAACTCCGGCACCGAGGCGAACGCCGGGGCGATCCGGTTGGCCCGCGCGTACACCGGCCGGGACAAGATCGTCATGTTCGAGGGCTCCTACCACGGCCACTTCGACCACACCCTGGGCCGGACCGTGGGCCGCGGCGCCGACCGGGAGACCGTCCCGGTGTCGATCGGCATCCCCGGCAGCGCGGTCGCCGACCTCGTGGTGCTGCGGTACGGCGATCCGGAGAGCCTCCAGGTGATCGAGGAACTCGGCGACCGGATCGCCGCCGTGCTGGTCGAACCCGTCCAGAGCCGCCACCCGGGGCGCCAGCCGGTCGAGTTCGTCCGCTCGCTGCGCGAACTGACCGCCCGCCGCGGCATCGTGCTCATCTTCGACCAGATGCTCACCGGCTTCCGCCCGCACCTGCGCGGCGCCGAGGGCTTCTGGGGCGTGACCCCGGACGTCTCCACCTACGGCAAGGTGCTCGGCGGCGGCTACCCGATCGGTGCGATCGCCGGGCGCGCCGACATCCTGGACGGGATCGACGGCGGCCACTGGGACTACGGGGACGACAGCTACCCGCCCAAGGACACCACCTTCTTCGGCGGCACCTACATCCAGCACCCGCTGGCGATGACCGCCGCGGGCGCCGTGCTGCGCCACCTCAAGGAGTCCGGCCCCGGCTTGCAGGAGCGGCTGAACGCCCGCACCGACGAGCTGGCCGCGACCCTCAACGGGTTCTTCGAGGAGGAGGAGTTCCCGCTGCGGCTGGCCCACTTCGGCTCGCTGTTCCGGTTCGAGCCGCGGGCGGACATGGAACTGCTCTTCCCGCAACTGCTGACCCGCGGGGTCTACGTGTGGGAGTGGCGCAACTTCTTCCTCTCCACCGCGCACACCGACGGCGACCTGGAGTTCGTGGCCGACGCGGTCCGCGACTCGCTGCGCGACCTGCGGCGCGGCGGCTTCTTCCCGGCCTCGCCCGGGGTACGGCTCCCGGCCCCGCGCCCGGCGGCCGCACTGCCGGCGCCCGCGGCGGACGACCGTACAGGCACCGGCACCACCGGCGCCACGGGCACCGGCACCGGCCAGACCGGTACCGGCCACACCGAGCCCGCCGGGACGCCCTACCACCCGGTCAGCGACCCGCAGCGCCCCGTCGACTTCAGCCTCTACTTCTTCGGCGACTACCCCCTGGACTCCCCGGAGGACGAGAAGTACCGCATCGTCCTGGAGAGCGCCCGCTTCGCCGACCGGCACGACTTCCACGCCGTCTGGCTGCCGGAGCGCCACTTCCACTCCTTCGGCGGGATCTTCCCCAACCCCTCGGTGCTGGCCGCCGCGCTGGCCCGGGAGACCACCCGGATCCGGCTCAACGCGGGCTGCGCGGTCCTGCCGCTGCACCACCCCGTCCGGGTGGCCGAGGAGTGGTCGGTGGTCGACAACCTGTCCGGCGGCCGGGTCGGCCTGGGCTGCGCCAGCGGCTGGCACCCCAACGACTTCCTGTTCTTCCCCGAGAACTACAGCGGCCACAAGGAGCTGATGCACCAGCAGATCGACACCGTCCGGGCGCTGTGGCGCGGCGAGCCCTACCGGGGCCGCAACGGCAAGGGGGAGCCGATCGAGGTGACCCTGCACCCGCGCCCGCTGCAGGAGCAGCCGCCCATGTTCACCGCGATCGTCGGCAACCCGGACAGCTTCCGCGAGGCCGCCCGGCACGACCTGGGCATCATCACCAACCTGATGACCCAGGACGTCGCCCAGCTCGCCGAGAACGTCGCGCTCTACCGGCGCACCCGGGCCGAGCACGGCCTCGACCCGGAGGCCGGCCGGGTGGTCGTGCTCGTCCACACCTACCTGGGCGCCGACCTCGCCACCGCCCGCGAGCAGGCGTACCGCCCGTTCTGCCACTACCTGCGCTCCTCGCTCTCGCTGTTCGGGCAGATTGCCAACAGCCTCGGCCTGACGCTGGACTTCGAGAACACCCGCGAGGAGGACCTGGAGTTCGTGCTGGAGCGCGCCTACGAGCGGTACTGCGCCTCCCGCGCGCTGATCGGCACGCCGGAGAGCGTGCAGTCGGTGCTGGCCGAGCTGCGGGCGGCCGGCGCGGACGAGATCGCCTGCTTCGTGGACTTCGGGCTCGCCCCCGACCAGGTGGCCTCCGGCATGCCGCACATCGACGCCCTGCGCCGCTCCGCCCAGCGCGGCGCCCCGCTGTCCTACGCGCAGCAGCGGATGTGGTTCCTGCACCGGATGCTGCCCGACACCGGGCAGTACAACGAGGTCAAGGCCATCGAGCTGGACGGCCCGCTCGACCCGGCCGCACTCGACACCGCGCTGCGCGCGCTGGTCGAACGGCACGTCGGGCTGCGCACCGCCTTCCGCGAGCAGGACGGCGAACCGTTCCAGCAGGTGCTCCCGGTGCCCGAGGGCCCGCTGCTGGAGCGGGTCGCGGCCGACGGGCCCGAGCACGAGGCGGTGGCCGCGCTGGTCGCCGCCGAGGGCACCCGCCGCTTCGACCTGACCGAGGGCCCGCTGTTCCGGGCCCGGCTGCTGGAGACGGGGCCCGACCGGCAGGTCCTGGTGCTGTCGATGCACCACATCGTGATCGACACCCTGTCCACCGTGGTGATCACCCGGGAACTGGGCGAGCTGTACCGGGCCGCCCGGGAGCAGCGCCCCGCCCGGCTGCCGGTGCTCACCACCACGCCGGCCGCCGAAGCCGTCCGGGAGCGGGCCGCGGTGGCCGCCGGGGCGTACGACGAGAGCCTCGCGTACTGGCGCAAGGTGCTCGGCGGCGACCTGCCGGTGCTGGCCCTGCCGACCGACCGGCCGCGCCCGGCGGTGCCGGACGGCCGGGGCCGCTCCCACGTCCGTCAACTGCCCGCCGAACTCTCCGACGGCCTGCGGGACTTGGCCCGCAGCCGCCGCTCGACCCTGTTCATGGTGCTGCTCACCGCCTTCGCCGGGGTGCTGCAGCGCTACGGCGGCCAGGACGAGGTGGTGCTGGGCACCCCGGTGGCCAACCGGACCGAGGGCACCGAGGACCTGGTCGGCTTCTTCGTCAACACGCTGGCGCTGCGGCTGGACCTGTCCGGGGAGCCGGACTTCGCCGAGGCGCTGGACCGGGTCCGCTCCAGCGCGCTGGACGCCTACGAGCACCAGCAGCTGCCCTTCGAGGTCCTGGTCCAGGAGCTGAACCCGCAGCGGGACACCAGCCGCAACCCGATCTTCCAGGTCCTCGTCGAGTTCGAGAACCACGCCGTCTTCGAACTGGACCTGCCCGGGGTGACGGCCCGCCCGCTCGACGACGTGGTGGACCGCTCCGCCTTCGACCTGTCGCTCTTCCTCACCAACCTGCCGGACGGCATCCGCTGCCACGTCGAGTACGCCGAGGCCCTGTTCGACCGGGCCACGGTGGACCGGCTGTTCGACGCCTTCGAACGCCTGCTCACCGCCGCCGTCGCCGACCCGGCCCGCCCGCTCGCCGAGCTGACGGCCGCCCCGGCCGACCCCGCCCTGGAGTGCGGGCCCGAGGCGCAGCCGGCGCCCGCGCACCCGCTGGCGGCGGTGGCCGCCGTCGCGGCCGCCCGTCCGGACGCCCTCGCGGTGGTCGCCGCCGACGGCACCGGGACCGACTACCGGACGCTGCACGCCCGGGCCGGCGAACTGGCCGGCCGGCTGCTGGCCGCCGGGGTGCGGGAGGGCAACAGGGTGGGCGTGCTGCTGCCGCGCTCGCTGGACCAGGTGGCCGCGCTGCTGGCCGTGCTGCGCCTCGGCGCCGTCCACGTGCCGATCGACCCGTTGCAGGGCCCGGAGCGCTGCCGGCTGATCGCCGCGGACAGCGCGCCGACCGTGCTGCTCACCGCCTCGGACGCGGACCTGATGGGCCTGTCCCTGCCGACGGTCCTGACGGACACCGATGCCGATGCCGACGCTGTCGCCGCCTCCGCCGAACTGCCGCCGCTGCCCGCCCCCTCAGCGCAGGCCCCCGCGTACCTGCTGTACACCTCCGGCTCCACCGGCCGCCCCAAGGGCGTGCTGATGCACACCCTCGGCCTGTCCGCGCTGCTGGCCTGGAACGTCGCCGAGCACCCGGCCGCCCGCACCCTGCAGTACGCCTCCTGCGGGTTCGACGTCAGCGTCCAGGAGGTGCTGACCACGCTGGCCGGCGGCGGCACCCTGCTGCTGATCGAGGAGGAGACCCGCTACGACGTGACGGCGCTGGCCGCCGTGGTCCGCGCCACCCGGGCCGAGCGGCTGCACCTGCCGTACACCCCGCTGGCCGCGCTGGTCGACGCCCTCGGCGACGAACCGGTGCCCCACCTGCGCGAACTGATCACGGGCGGCGAGCAGTTGCTGCTCACCCCCGGGCTGCGGGCCTTCCTCGCCCGCAACCCCGGCTGCCGGCTGATCAACCACTACGGCCCCACCGAGACCCACGCCGTCACAGCCGGCGAGGTCGCCCCGGACGGACCGGACCACGCGCCGATCGGCCGCCCGGTGCCGGGCACCCGCATCCTGCTGCTGGACGCCGCCGGGCGCCCCGTCCCGCCCGGGGCGGTCGGCGAGATCCACGCGCTCGGCGTCCAGGTCGGGCTCGGCTACCCCGGCCGGGAGCAGGAGAGCGCCGCCGCCTTCACCGACACCCCGGACGGCCGCCGCTACCGCACCGGCGACCTCGGCCGCGGGCGGCCGGACGGCACCCTGGAGTAACGCGGCCGCGCCGCGCCCCCCGGGGATGGGGGGGGGGAACCGCTGGGGCCC
>NZ_JBHWIO010000019.1:59802-81304 GCF_042732075.1 Kitasatospora sp. NPDC059812 | reverse complement strand
CGCACCCCGCCCCCCCCCCCCCCAACCCCCCCCCCCCCCCCGCCCCCCCCCCCCCCCCCGGCCCCCGCGCCGGGGGGCGCCCCCCCCCCACCCTGGAGTACCTCGGCCGCGCCGACCGCCAGGTCAAGGTGCGCGGCTACCGGATCGAGCCGGGCGAGGTCGAGACCGTGCTGCGCTCCGTCCCGGGCGTGCGCGGCGCGGCCGTGACGGCCCGCCGCACCGGGACGGGCACCATGCTGGCCGGGTACGTGCAGTGCGCCGCCGCCGAACTGCCCAGGGTCCGCGACCACCTGGCCGACCTGCTCCCCGAGCACATGGTGCCGGGGCTCTGGGCCGCAGTGGCGGCGCTGCCCTTCACCGCGCACGGCAAGCTCGACGTGGCTGCTCTGCCGGAGCCGCTGCCGCTGGGCGCGGGCCGGGCCGCCGTCGCCCCGGCCACCGAACTGGAACGCACCGTGCAACGGCTGTGGGAGGAGGAACTCGGCCGCCCCGCAGGCGTGGAGACCTCCTTCTTCGACCTCGGCGGGCACTCGCTGGCCGCCACCCGGCTGCTGAACCGGGTCCGCGAGGCCACCGGGATCCGGACCGGCGTCCTGGACTTCTTCCGCCGCCCGACCATCCGCGCGATGGCCGCCCAGCAGCCGCAGACCGAGGACCGCCAGGCCCCGGCCTACGAGGAGGGCACGCTGTGACCGCTATCGACGATGGCTGGCACCGGCTCGTCCGGCTGCTCGACGAGCGCGAGATCGTCCTGCGCACCACCGGCGACCGGCTCGGCTACCTGGCCCCGCCCGGCGCGCTGGACGAGGAGGCCACCGGGCTCGTCCGGGCCCACCGGGAACGGCTGCTGGCCACCCTGACCGGCTCCGGCTCGGCCCTCGCCGCCGCACCCGCCGGGGTGGCGCAGCGCCGAATGCACCTGGCGCACGCCCGGGCGGCGGACCCGGCGGTGTGGAACATCACCCAGCGGATCGCCCTGCGCGGGCCGCTGGAGCCCGAACGGCTGGCCGCCGCGCTGACGGCGCTGACCGGGCGCCACGAGAGCCTGCGCACCAGCTACCGGGACACCGACCTGGGCCTGCTCCAACAGGTGCTGCCGAACGCCCCGGTGCAGCTCCCGGTCGCCGACCTGCGCGCGCTCACGCCCGGGGCGCGGGACGCGGCGCTCGCCGAGGCCGCCCGGGCCGAGAGCGACCGCCCCTTCGACCTGGCCACGGCCCCGCTGCTGCGCGCCCGGCTGCTGCGGCCCGCCGACGACGCGTGGGTGCTGCTGCTGACGCTCCATCACATCGCGGTCGACGGCTGGTCGTTGGCCACCCTGCTGGCCGACCTGGGCACGCTGTACGGCCCGGACGGGAGGCTGCCGGAGGACCCGGGCCGGATGACCGACCACGCCTGCTGGGAGCGGACCGTGGTCACCCGCGCCGCCGTCGCCGCGGCCGCCGACCACTGGGCCAAGACCCTGGACGGCGTTGCGTCGGCGGCGGAGCTGCCCACCGCCCGGCCCCGCCCCGCACAGCGCTCCGGGCGGGGTGCCACGGCCGCCTTCCGCCTCCCCGCGGCACTGGCCGAGGCGGTGGGCCGCTACGCCGCCGCCCGCTCCACCACCGCCTCGGCCGTCCTGCTCGCCGCCTTCGCGCGGCTGCTGGGCGAGCTGAGCGGGGCGTCCGAGACCCTGGTGGTGCTCTCCCACGCCAACCGCACCCGGCCGGCCGACGAACGGGTCGTCGGCCTGCTCACCTTCGGCCTCCCGATCCGGCTGCCCACCCGCTCCCCGGGCGGGTTCGGGGAATCGGTCGACACGGCCGCGACGGCGATCGCCACCGCCCTCGACCACGCCACCGTCCCCTTCGGCCTGCTGGTCGAACCGCTGCGCGAACGCGGCGTCCGGCTGCCGGACGCGTACCCGCAGGTCCTGCTCACCGTGCAGAGCACCCCGCCCGCCGTCCTCGACCTCCCCGGCCTGACCGCCGAGGTCGAGGACGTGCCGGGCCCCTCGGCCCGCTCCGACCTCCTGCTGGTCCTCACCCCGGACGCGGACGGCTACGCGGGCCTGGCCGAGTACGACGCCGACCTGTTCGACCCGGATACCGTGCGCTCCTGGCTCGACGCCCTGGTGAACGACCTGGCCCGGCACCTGACGGACCGGCCAGGCTGACGGACCTGACGGACCGCCCCCGGGCGGGGCGGTCGGGGACCAGAATTTTCCGTGGAAAATTCTCCCAGCACGAGAGCACGCTGGGGGAGGACCGCCGGCGCCCCGCTCACGGCCGGCTGTCCTCCCTGGTCCAGGCGCCGACGCCGAGCCGCCCCGTGGTACCCAGGTCGATCTCCGGGACGACCATCACCGGGGCCGCGTCAGGGGTGGCCCGGACCCGCACGTAAGGGGCGTTCACCGGGTTGCCGGCCTCCACGGTGTTGCGCCACACCAGCGTGGACCGGGCGCCCTCTCCCGGGCGCAGCACGATCTCCTGCGGCGGGTCGTCCGCGCCGGTGCCGCCGGCGATCCCGGCGCCGCCGGACAGGAAACGCACCCCGTCGACCGGCCGGTGCTCCACGTCGAGCAGTTGCAGCTTCGGGTAGCCGTTGACGGACACCGCGGACGTCCCGCAGTTGCGCAGGTGCAGGCCGACCACGCGCAGGCCCATCGCGGCGTCGCCGTCGCCCGCGTACAGCCGCAGGCCTGAGGCCGGGCAGGGGCCGCCCGGCTGCGAGGCCTCGGCGCTGGGCACACTGCGGACCTGGACGATCTTCACCAGCGGTCCGGCGCCCGGCCGCGCCTGCCCGTGCCCGTCCAGCTCGATCCGCCCCTTCGCGGTGGCCCCCGGAGCGAGCGAGGTGACGACCTGCGTCACGTTGTCCAGCGCACCTCCGGCCGCCGAGAGGCGGCTGAACACCGCTGTGACATCAGAGGTCTCGTCCTCCGGATTGGTGACCTCGTACTCCGCGCAGGCCGCACCGGCGGCCGTGATCCGCACCCCGCCCTGCGCGAGCTCGGGCGACGCCTGCCCATTGCGGGACGCCGACGGCACCGGCGCCCCGCACGGCCCGGCACCGCCGGTGGCCGCCGAAACCCCAGTCGCCCCGTCTGCGCAGCCCACGAGCAGGGCCGCGCAGACCGCGACCACCACGACAGCGGCAGCGGGCCGGCGGGCCGTCAGGTGATTCCCGGCGTTCTCGAACTGATGCATCAGCCGATGCGATCACGAACCACCCGCAACGCCTATGAGCTGCGCCACTGCCCGCGCAACAGGACCGCAACGATCCGCCCGGCGCCCGCCGAACCGAGGCCGGCCAGGCCTCCGGGCGTCCCTTCGCGCCCGCCGGCACCGTCGCCATCGGTGACCGGGCCCCGCTGCCCGATGGTCCGAACCGGTCGCCTTCCGGTGCGGGGCGTGGTCTGCCGCGCGCGGTGGGGGATGTTCCGCGCCGGATGCCACCCGCAGAAAGGATTCTTCATGGTGGAGCACGTGTTCGCGCGCATGGTACGGACGGTGACCGTCTCGGCCCTCGCCCTGGCGACGAGCGTCGGTGCGAGTGGTACGGCCGGCGCCGCCTCGCCGGAGGAGCACCCCGTCGAGGTGAGCATCGGAGCCTCCGGCCTGCAGGCACCGGACACCGCGAAGGGCGGCCTGGTCAGCTTCCGGGTCAAGACGGACGACCCGAACGGCCGGCAGCTGCAGCTGCTGCGTCCGCACGAGGGAGTGACCATCGACCAGGTCCTCCGGGACCTCGCCGACGCGGTCAGCCCGTCGCCGGCCACCGCGGGCGCCGGGATCCGGGCGGTGAACGGCGAGGCGGACCTGCTGGGCGGGGCGCTGGTCACCTCGCAGGTGCACGAGCAGTTCACCGAGGAGGTCAGCCCCGGGCCGGTCTACCTGCTGGACCTCACCGCGTTCCGGGCGGACCCGGCCCACCCGGTCTCCAAGCGGCTGAACCTGGTCGGTACGAACGGCCAGAACGACAACCAGGTCCGCTTCGACGACGGCATCGTGATCGAGAAGGACACGGCCGAGGGCCCGCGTTTCCAGACCGAGGACGTCGACCACGCGCACCTGGCCTACCTGGTGCACGACGAGTCGAAGCAGATCCATGAGATGCAGCTGCGGCCGATCGGTGCCGACACCACCGACGAGCAGATCGGGGAGTACCTGAGGGACGTCGCGCTGGGCGGCCTGCCGGCCCGGTCCCCGTTCACCGGGCCGGCCACCGGCCTCGGCGCCATGTCCGGCGACCGCACCGCCTCCGTGCAGGCCCACGGCCTGCAGCCCGGACGGTACGTCCTGCTCTGCATGATTCCCGACGAGCGGACGGGCGTCCCGAACGCCGGCCTGGGCATGCGCAAGATCGTCACCCTGAAGTGACCGGCCGGGCCCTGGCACGCCGGCGGCAGCGGGCTGTCAGGGCCGACCGCCCCGGTCGACGCACCGTCGCGGTGGTGGGCCGGGTCAGGCGCCGAGTACGTCGTCGGCGCTTCGGGGTTCCGTGCGCGGCTGCCGGTTGAGCTTGTGGCGCGCGATGGAGGACTGCCGGTAGACCTCCTTGCGGGCCCGCATGATGTTGCCCAGGGGCGCGTGCTCGGCGGTGACCCGCCAGGGCGTGAAGGACAGCGAGTCCATCTTCTCCAGGTTCTCGGGGCCGGAGATGTCCTGCTGCGGCAGCCGCAGCTTCGCCACGGTGACGGACGGCGAGAGCTGCTCGGGCCACTCCACGGTGGTGTCCTCCACCGGCATGCGCTCCAGGTCGGTGCAGAGCTGGACCTGGATGTCGAAGGCGTAGGGCCGCTCCTGCAACTCGGCTTGCAGGGCCGGTCGGAAGAACTCCGCCCCCGAGGCCGGGTCGATGGTGCGCCGCACCACCGCCGCGGCGAAGGACGGCTCGGGGGTGATGCGCACCTTGGCGATGTAGTCCCCGTGTCGGACCGCGCCCATCGTCCAGTAGCTGGACAGCAGCAGGTTCGCCGGAGGCGTCTTCGACAGGCGCAGGAAGGCCAGGAACTCGTCCCAGGCCCAGTCCTCCTGGTCCAGCGTTCCTTTCCCGGTCACGAACTCGGTGAAGAACCGATGTGCGCCGGGTCGGCCCTGGGAGAAGTACGCCGGCGCGTTCAGGAACAGTTCCTGGATGAACAGGTAGTGCTCGACCGTGTTGCAGAAGAAGACCGGTCCGTTGATGTTGGCGTAGTCGAACGTGCCCGTGTCCGGTTCGTCCTCCAGCAGGGTCGGGCCGGGGACGTCGAACATCTTCAGCGCCAGTCCGGTGGCGGCACCCAGCCGCGCGTCGGCTCCCGCGTGGGGCGAGCCGTTGGAGAAGCGGATCAGCGCATCGTGGGTTCCCGCAGTCGCGTAGATTCCCTGGGCGTACTCGGGGGGCAGCCCGGCCAGGATCTCCACTTCCCCTCGGACCAGCCCGTAGCCCTTGGCGTGGGCGTCGCGCAGGGCCCGTCCGGTGCCACCGGCCTCGACCGACTCGGCGATGTAGCTCTCGGTCTTCTCGATCACCGTCTGCACGTTGCGGTCGAAGTGCGGGTCGTCGTCTTCGACGTCGGGCGTGTAGCGGACGAACTGTGCTGTCATGACTCCGACCTCTCCTCGGAGAGCGCGATCGGACCTCAGGGGGTGGGAATCGCCCTCAGTCCTCCAGCTCGGCGAGCCAGCGCAGGGCACGCAGACCCGGCAGGAAGCAGTACTCGCCGCCGCGGGTGACCACGAAGCTGGGCAGGTTCCTCAGGCGGCGCCGGACCGGCTTCTCCGGGATGGTGACGCTGCCGGTTCCGCCGTGGTGTCCGGCCACCGGGTCCTTCTCGCCGGGGTAGCCGATGAAGTTGCCGTCGTTGACCCATTCGGCCTTAATGAACTCGAACTGCCGTTCCAGATGGGCCCCCATGAACACGCCGACCAGGCCCCGCTCCGCGCCGTCGTCCTCCAGCACGCCCTCGGGCAGCGGCGGGCCGTAGGTGGTGCCGCGACGGATGAGCCGGTGCATCCGTGCGTCGCCGATGATGGTGGCATCACGGGGGTTGGTGCGCCGGATGTGCGCACCGGCCGGGCACCGGAAGCCGCGATCGTCGTTCTCCCGGTACAGGAAGTCGTTGACGCGGCGCGGATCGGCCGCCAGCTCCGGATCATCGTGCTCCGGCGCCAGCGTCAACGGCGCCCCGCTCGGCCAGCGCCCGACCATCTTCGCCGCCAGCAGTGCCTCCTCCTCGGCGCTGGAGCTGTTCGCCCGCAGGTACCGGCGCCAGGCCGCCACGTTGGTGTGGATCTTGCGAACGGCCACGTAGGTCCCGTTGCGTCCCAGCACGTCGGGGCTGGGCACGGGCGGCAGGCCGCCGGTCTCGTCGGGGTAGCCGAGGATGAACTCGCCGGCCTTGATCGGGGCTTCCTGCGGGTTGGAGCCGGGCAGCCCGACGCCCTCGATGTTCGGATGGCTGATGCCGTCACGGAAGCCGAAGGTGGTACGCCCGGTCGGGAGCTGGTGGACCTCCTGCTGCCAGATCACCTGGACACCGGGCGTGCCCTCGTAGGCGACACGGGCCCGCCCCAACTCCCTCTCCAGCTGCGCCGCATCGGAGGAGAGGGCGCTCAACGCGATGTGGACCTCACCGGTTCCGAACGGGGCCTCCCAGCGGGCCGGTGCACTCTCGCCCACGTCGCCGATCAGCTCCGCCCGAGCGGCCATGCCCTCACGGAACGCCTGCGGAAAGCTGTCCAGCGACTCCTGGGGCACCCCCAGGGCCCTCAGCCCCTGGTGGGTGAACGCCACGGTCACCCAGGCATCCCGGCTCGGGTCCACGCTGGGCAGACCGCCCGAGGCCAACGGGAGCAGCCGGCGCAGCAGGGCGCGCCCGACGTGGCGGTCATCCACGCGCAGGAAGACGAACCGTCCCTCGTAGGGCACGGGCCGTGGACGCAGGGCCCCGCTCTGGACGTCGTCGATCTCGACGCGCACGCCGCCCGCCGCGCTGCCGCTGTCCGCTGTGTTCATGGTCGCTTGTGCCTCTCCACATCCGTCTCCACATCTGTCTCTCTGCATATGTCCCTGCGCATCTGTCTCCGCCTGGACAGCCCGGCAACGGCCGGCTCGCACCGGCCGACCTGGTCCACCGACGGTGGGTGGGCTCCGACGGTCGGCCGTGCCCGGGTGCTAGGGGCTCTCTTTCGGATCACGCCGGGCGCGCGATGCCGGAGCACGCACCTCGCGGCGTTGTCGTCGGTCGCCGATACTCCGCATGGACTCCCTCCTCCGCCTTGCGATGCACGCACTCCGACGCCGCGCGCTGATCCGACGTGATCCGAAAGAGAGCCCCTAGGCCGAGGCTTCCTCCAGCAGCTTCTGGAAGGCCGGCGTGGCCACCAACTCCGCGTTGGCCGGGTTGTCCAGCGCCGCCCGGAACTGGGGGGTGTCCAGCACCTCCTGGAACGCGTCGTCCACGCGGTGGTCCTTGTAGATCTGCTGGACGGTGAGGTCGGGATAGGCGCTGACGAAGACCCCCGCCGGCTCCTGGTGGGCGACGAACCAGTCCTTCACCCCCGGATCGGCGACGCCGGGGAACCCTTCGCTGTGCGAGAAGACCTTGTCGAAACGGGACCCGACCACCGTCTTGGCGAAGTCGTCGATGTAGGTGTCCCAGGAGCCGTCGAAAACGCTGGCGAACATGAACCGGGTGTCGTCGTCGAAGATCACGTGCCGTGCGTCATGCAGGGTGCCGATCTGGCGCACCGCCGCATGGGCGCTCTCGTCATGCGCCGCGTCGGCGAGCGTCGCGAGATCCTCACGCAGCGCATCCGCATGGCCCGGCTTGATCTTGGTGAAGACGGTGAACTCACTGCAGACCCCATCCGACCTGCCCGGGCGCTCGGGGTGAGCCGATTGGGTAGCGCCTGTCATCGCGGTCATCGTGACGTCCTCCTGCCGTGGTCGGTGCGAGGGACGCCAACCGCCCGAACATGAGGCGCCATCGCCCTCACCTCTTCATCCTGACCCGAGCACGGTGGGGGCACCACTGGGCGACGAGCAGGCCAAGGCGCTCAGAGCTCCGAGAAGCTCATGAGGACAGCTTCGTCGGAGCGCGGGATCATGGAACATGGGCCTGCCGGGTTCGTCGTCGTCACGCGCTCTGACTCCCCTCTGGAGGCAATCATGGGCAAAGTTCTCGGTGACATCCTGGGTCTTGCCGCCGGCGTCGCGATCAGCCCACTCCCGATCATCGCCATCATCCTCATCCTCGCCACGCCTCGGGGACGCCTCAACGGAGTCCTCTTCACCGTCGGCTGGATCCTGGGACTCTCGGCGCTGGGCGCGGTGATGCTGGCGATCGCTTCCCCCGCAGGCGCCTCTGCCCACCATCACCCGGCCACCTGGGTGGGAGTCCTCAAGCTCGTCCTGGGCCTGCTCCTCGTCCTCTTCGGCGTCCGGCAATGGCACCGGCGCCCGAAGGATCCGTCGCAGGCCCAGCTGCCGAAGTGGATGAGCGCGATCGACCGCCTCACGCCGGTCAAGGTCCTCGCACTCGGACTGGCCCTGTCCGCGCTCAACGCCAAGAACGCCCCGCTGACCCTCGCCGCGGGCGCCGCGATCGGCTCGGCCGGACTGCCGGTGGGGCAGCAGATCGCCTCACTGGCGACCTTCGTCGTGATCGCCACCCTCGGCCTGTTGGCCCCACTGGGAGTCTTCGTGCTCGGGGGAGAGCGAGCCCAGACCACGCTCGGTAACTGGAAGGACTGGGCAGCTCAGCACAACGTCGCCGTGATGGCGGCCCTGTTCTTCGTGCTCGGGCTGAAACTGTTCGGAGACGGGATCTCCGTCCTCACCTCCTGACAGGCCGCTCTGATCGACAGGGCACGCCCTAGGGGCTCTCTTTCGGATCACGCCGGGCGCGCACGCACCTCGCCGCGTTGTCGTCGGTCGCCGATACTCCGCATGGACTCCCTCCTCCGCCTTGCGATGCACGCACTCCGACGCCGCGCGCTGATCCGACGTGATCCGAAAGAGAGCCCCTAGTCTTCGCGCCGGGTCTCGCGCTGGAGATCGGCCACGTGGTGGAGGGCGGTCTTGAAGGCGGCGTACTCCCGCGCGCCCAGGGCCTTCGCGTGGCGCTCCTCGATCGAGCGCATGATGGCGGCGGCCGCCTCCATCTGGAGCAGGCCTCGTTCGGTGGGGTGGATCAGTTTGGCGCGGCGGTCCGCGGGGTCGGGTCTGCGTTCGACGTAACCCAGGCGTTCGAGGTCGTCGACGAGGGTCCCGATGACCTGCTTGTGCTGTCCGGAGGCGCGGGCGAGTTCGCTGGCCCGGATGCCGTCGGTACGCAGGTAGGCGAGTACGGCGCCGGCGCGGGGCTGGATGTCGTCGAAGCCCTGTTCGGCGAGCACGGTGAACAGCTCGCGCTGGACGGAGAAGAGCACCCGGGCGGCGAGCACGCCGAGGTCCGGTTCCGCCGCCTGGTGTCCGCTCAACGCCTCTCCCGCTTCCGCCGTCTTTGGGCCCGCCCCGCGTTCCGCCCTGTGACCAGCAACTTTAGTCGCCCGCCCGGTGGGCTCGGGCGGCACCCCAGGCGCTCCGGCGCCCCGCCCTGACCAGTGCTTGCGCCCCGGGGGACAGGGGTATAGCGTCGAAGTAGTCACTAATCTTGACTATCAAGATTAGTGACTACTGGCCGCCAACGGAGCCGTGGTTCAACCCGAAGGAGCGCACGATGAACGAGCACAGCAAGTTCCTGGAGCCGGTCACCCGGGAGAACGCCGCCGTGGTCCTGGTCGACCACCAGGTGGGCCTGCTGTCCGGTGTCCGGGACATCCCGCTCGGCGAGCTGAAGCACAACGTGGTGGCGCTGGCACGCGCGGCGACCGTGCTCGGCATCCCCCTGGTCGTCACCACCACCGCGGCCGACAGCATGTGGGGGCCGACCACCCCGGAACTGGTCCAGGCCCTGCCGGCCGGACAGCGGATCATCGACCGCAGCACGGTCAACGCCTGGCACGACGCCCGGGTCCGCGAAGCCATCGAAGCCACCGGGCGGCAGAAGCTGATCTTCGCCGGAGTGTCACTGGAAGTGTGCGCGGCGCTGCCCGCGATCGCCGCGACGGCCGCCGGGCACCACGCGTACGTCGCCGTGGACGCCTCCGGCACCTTCAGCCAAGCCAAGCGCGAAGCGGGACTGCTGCGCATGCAGCAGGCGGGCGTCACCGTCTCCGACTACGCCACCCTCATGGTCGAGGCCCTGGCCGACAACGCCGCCCCCGAGGCCGGCGACCTCTACGCCGCCCTCGACATGCCCTTCGCCGTCCTGGTCGGCCAGATCTCGGCGGCCGCCCGCCCCGCGTAACGGCCGGCACACCCACCTCACCCGGCCATCGCCGACCCACACCACGGGGGGATGTGCCTCGCTCCGTCGCTTGTCAGTGCCAGCTGGCATGCTGCCGGGCAGAAGAGGACGGCAACGGGTGGCAAGGGCTGTGTGCGATGGGTTTTGAGGGCGGGGTCTGGCGTCTGGTGCGCAGGGAAGAGCTGGTGGGCGAGATCGTGGTCGAGGAGACGGACTTCCCCTGGCTCCACGGGCGCTTCGTGCCGGGAACGGCGTTCCCCGCCGTCCAGCCGCTCTTCGCCCGTTCGCTCGCGCTGTCCGAGGCGGAGGACTGGGAGGCCTTCGACGACGCGTACGACGAGATCACGCGCACCGTGTCGATGCTCTCGCCCTCGGGCCCGGTCGCCGAGTTCCTGCTGCACATCCAGGACGACAGGGCTTGGTTCCGGTGGAGCGACGAGCCGTTCGAGGACGCGGACGGGCCGTTCGAGGACGTGGACAGGCAGGGCGGACGTGAGGCGGGCAGTGCCGGACCATCCGCGGGAAGTGACGTCGACGTCGACCACGGCCTCGACCTGCCGGTGATGACCTGGGAGCGGTTCTGGCAGTTGATCGAGGTCCTCGGGGGCGAGGCCGGTACCGAGACGTGCGAGCGCCTCGAAACCGCCTGCGCCCGCCTCACCGAGGTTCTCGCACGCGAACCGCTGGGCCAGATCATCGGCTTCGGTGAGCGTCTCGCCGAGGCGCTGCACCGCCTGGACCAGGAGCAGTTCGGGACGCTGCCGATCACCGGGGCGGTGTTGCCCGACGGCTCGCCGTTCCCTCAGTCGAGCGACCACTTCCTGTACGCGCGAGCTGCGGTCGTGGCTGCGGGCCGCGACGTGTACGAGAGCATGTTCCACGATCCCGAACGGTTCGCTCCGTACACCGCGCGACAGTGTGAACCGCTGCTCTACGTGCACGAGGAGGCGTTCGAGCTCGTGACCGGGACGGAGTGGGACCGCCTCACCCGCTACGACTACGAGTCCTGCTCGAACGCGGACGGCTGGCCCGAGCTGCGCGGCTGAGCGCCGCCTGTCGCAGAGCACCGCTCGCCGCAGGCCCCGGCCCCGTTCGGCGGGCGAGCGGGGCCGGGTTCCCTGGCGGTCGCCGGTCCGTCCGGCAGGCGGCTCAGGCTTCGATGTTCTCCAGGTCCGCGAGCAGGCCCGGGTGCGTCGGCTTCCAGCCGAGGGCGGCGCGGGTGTGAGCGCTGGAGGCGGGCTGGTCGGCGGCGAAGACCGGGCCGAGGGGGCCGAAACTCTCCTGCGGCACCGGCTCGACCGGAAGGCCGAGCCGCCGTCCGATGACCGAGGCGATGTCGCGTACCGCGTCGCCTTCGTCGGCGACGGCGTGCCACGCGCTTCCGGCCGGGGCCTTCTCCAAGGCGAGCCGGAACAGGACGGCGGCGTCGAGCGCGTGGACGGCGGGCCAGCGCTGCGCGCCGTCTCCGGGGTAGCCGACGACGCCGGTGCCGCGGGCGATGCCGGTGAGCAGCCCGGCGAACCCGCCCTGGCCCCGGTTGTGGACCGTGCGCGGCAGCCGTACCGCCGAGCTGCGCACGCCGCGTGAGGCGAGTGCGAGTGTGCGGTTCACCGACAGGCTGCGTCCGCTGACGGGGCCGTCCAGCGGCAGCGGGTCCTCCTCGGTCGAGGCGCGTCCCGCCACGAGGGGCGTGCCGGACGCGGTGACGAGAGGCCTGTTCGTGCCGACGAGGGTGTCGCCGAGGGCCGCGAGTGCGGCGCTCTCCTCGGCGATCCCTCGTGCGAGTGCGTCGGGCGAGCTGAAGTCGTTGCTGAAGGCGAGGTGGATGACGCCGTCCGCCTGTTCCGCGCCGGTCCGCAGCACGTCGAGGTCGGCGAGCCCGCCGCGGAGCACGTCGGCGCCGGCGGTTTTCGCGCCGGCCGCGGAGGCGTCGGATCGGGCGAGGGCGGTGACCAGGTGGCCTGCGGCGAGCAGTTCGGTGACGACGGCAGAGCCGATCAGGCCTGTGCCGCCGGTGATGAAGACGCGCATGGTGAGCTCCGAGGAGTGATGCGACTGTTGTCCCATCACTGTACGACGCGATGCGACACTTGTCCCGTCATCTAGACTGGCAACATGCCGCGATGGAAACCCGATGCCCGACAGCGCCTGGTCGTGGCTGCGCTAGGCCTGTTCGCCGAGCAGGGCTACGACGAAACGACCGTCGCTCAGATCACCGAGCGGGCAGGGCTCACGCGGAGCACCTTCTTCCGCCACTTCACCGACAAGCGCGAGATCCTCACCATGGGACAGACGGCGCTCAGCCGCCTGCTGGCCGAGGGCATCGACGGCGCCCCCGCGGACGCGACGCCGATGACGGCCGTCGCGGCCGGACTCGAACGCGCATCGGGCGAGATGACGTCGTTCAACCGCGAGCTCAGCCCGCTGCTGCACGCGGCGATCGAGGCGAACGCGGAGTTGCAGGCGCGCAACGTGCTGAAGTGCATCGGCATGGCCACGGCGATGGTCGACGCGCTGAAGCGACGGAACGTCGCAGAACCCGCGGCGCAGGTGGCCGCCGAACTCGGCGTCCTCGCGTTCAGGCTCGGCTACGCCCGGTGGACCGACCCCAGCCACGACGAGGACCCCGGCGGGCTGGCGCCCCACACGCGCGCCGCGTTCGACGAACTCCGTGCGGCAGTCGCTGTGCTCCACTGAGCTCCGCTGAGCTCCGCTGAGCTCCGCTGAGCTCCGCTGAGCTCCGCTGAGCTCCGCTGAGCTCCGCCGATCTCCGCTGAGCTCCGCCGATCTCCGCTGAGCTCCGTATCGGCCGCTACGAGGAGTCCTGCCGCCGGTTGCTGCCGCGTAGAGTGGATACGGAGAGTGCTGGATCACGGCTTCCCTTCTCGGAGGGTTATCGGTGAGACACGCGGATGCCTCCGGTGAGGCGGTGTCGGTCCGGCTGTTCCTGGACTTGGTCGACGGCGGCGCGAGTCGCGCCCGGCCGATCTGATCTGCGCGTCGACGCCTCGTCTCGGGAGAGGCGTTCCTGCTCGCGGCGGTTGCGGCGCGCGGGAGGAGACCTTCGCCATGAAACTGACCGCCGAGCGGCTGCGGACCTCCGTCCGCAGTGCCGCTCCGACCTCCACGCATCCGCCGCCGGTGTCCGCCGCCGACGTCGGCCTGCTGGTGCTCCGGCTGGCCGGCCTGCTGCTGGCCGGCCACGGTGCCCAGAAACTCTTCGGCGTGTTCGGTGGCGCCGGTCTGCATGCCACCAGTAAGGGCTTCGAGGCCCTGGGCTACCGGCCCGGCGTCCTCTTCGCCACGCTGGGAGGAGCCTCCGAGCTGTGCGGCGGCCTGGGCCTCGCCCTCGGGCTGTTCACCCCGCTGGCCGCCGCCGCCGTGATCGGGGTGATGATCAACGCGATGTCCGTCACCTCGGGCAGAGGCCTGTGGGCCGACAAGGGCGGCATGGAGTACCCGCTGTGCCTGGCGCTGATCGCGATCGCGGTCTCCGCCATCGGCCCCGGACGCCTGGCACTGGACCGCCCGTTCCGGTGGGGCCAGGGCGGGTGGTGGAGTGCGGCTGTCGCTCTGGGGATGGGCGGCATCGGCGCGGGCATCGTGCTGTCCCTGCAAGGGGTGACTCTCTAGCGCCGCGTCAGCACCGCGTTGGACCACCACTACGTGCGCGAAGCCAGGACCAGCAACCCGTCGCATCCCTCAGCAGGTGTGGCCGCTGGGCAGCGCGGAACCGTCCGACTCGCCGAGCCCGGCACGCGGGCGCGCCGTCATCCGGCGTGGTCGTAGTCCGGCAGGATCACGTCGCTGTGGGCGGCGCGTCCCCCGGCGCCCGCCGAGGTGGTGGGGTTGCGCAGGGCTGCGTTGCGGGTGTCGAGCATGTCCTGGGTGCCGGGGATGAGGGTGGTGCCGCCGGAGCCGGCCAGCGCCTGGTTCCGCTCCACGAAGGGGCGCGCCTTGCGCTCGTAGGCCGCGAAGGCGGCCGCGTGGTCGGTGTGGCCGGCCAGTTCTCCGGCCAGGAGGTAGGCGCCGACGAGCGAGACGCTGGAGCCCTGGCCGGACAGGAACGAGGTCGCGTGGGCCGCGTCACCGGCGAGGGCGACGCGGCCACGGGACCAGGTGGGCATGTGGATCTGGCTGACGACGTCGAAGAACAGGTCGTCGGCCTCGCACAGCGCGTCCACCAGGCGTGGGAGGTGCCAGCTGCGCTCGGGGAAGGCGGCGGCGACGAGTTCGCGCTGCGCCTGCGGGTCCCGGAAGGCGTCGACGGGGGCGTCCTCCCGCTTGAGGAGGAGGAACCCGTGTATGCGGTCGGCGGGTTCGTGGGCGTAGAGGACGGCCGCGCGGCCTGGCGTGTTCCAGATGATCCCTTCGTGGGCGAGGCCCAGGTCGTTCGCGAGGGTGAAACCGGCGAAGACGTGGCCGAGGTAGCGGTGGAACGCGTCCTCGGGGCCGAAGACCAGCCCGCGGGTGTTGGAGTGCAGCCCGTCCGTACCGATCACCAGGTCGAAGGTGCGGTGGGCGCCACTGTCGAAGGTGACGTCGACACCGTCCGCCCGGTCGTCCAGGGTGGCGATGGAGTCGCCGAAGAGGAACTCGACCCGGTCGCGGAGCGGAGCGTAGAGGGCGCTCGCCAGGTCGCCGCGCCGTACTTCCAGGTCCAGACCTGCGGCGCCTCCGGTGACGGCCTCGGGGGCGACGGAGCCGATGAGCGCCCCGTCCGCGTCCACGAACGAGAGCTTGCGCGTGTCCACGTGGGCTGCGCGCAGCTGCGGGAGCAGCCCCATGCGGTCGACGACCTCGCGGGCGGCGCCGCGGATGTCGATGGCGTACCCGCCGCCCCGTACGCCTGACGCTCGCTCGACGACGGTGACGTCGAAGCCGTAGCGGTCGAGCCAGTAGGCGAGGGCGGGGCCGGCGATGCTCGCGCCCGAGATGAGGACCTTGCGGTTCGCGGAGTGGTTGTTCACGGTGTGCTCTCCTCCTGGCGGCGCAGCCCGGCGGTCGCCTCCTGGCGGCCACACCGAAGATGCGTACCTTAGGTATCTTTATGGACGGCACAGTGCACCCGCGGAGAGCGGGTGCAGCCCCAGGATATAGATACCTAAGTTAGGTATTCAAGTGGAGGTGGTGGTCCGATGACCGCGGACTCGCCGGACGACCCCGGCGCGGACGAGCAGGCGGCAGCCGTCTGGGCGGCCCTGCCCCGGCTGGCCCAGCTGAGCAACGCCATGACCCGCGGCCGCCTGGCCGAACGGGCGGCCGAGGCGGCGGGACTCGCCCTGGAGCGCCCCGCGCTGAGCGCGCTCATGACCCTGCACATGGCGGACCGGCCGCTGCGCATCGGGGAGATCGCCGAACGGATGCAGGTGGTCGGCCCGCACGTCACGCGACAGGTCCAGGCGCTGGAGCGGCGCGGCCTCGTCCATCGCGTCGGCGACCCGCACGACCGGCGTGCCAGCCTCATCGAGGCGACCGCTGAAGGGACGAGGGCGGCGAACGCCTACGCGACGTCCATGATCGGCTGGTTCACGGACGCGATAGCGCACTGGCCGGACCAGGACCGCGGGGACCTGGGCCGCCTGCTCGCGAAGCTGGCCGACGACGTCATCGCCCGCCTGGCCCTCCTCGACGACGGCGGCGGCGGATGACGGCACCTGAACGGTCAAGGCGGCACCTTGAAAACCCGTCCCACCCCACCTCGTTCGGGTGAAACCTCCGCGGCCACCGGCATCGGAGGGCCCGGACGGCGACATCATGCCTCCATGATCACTTCGCTTCCTCGGCCCCGTCCTCGGCCCGCCCGACGGCTGCGTGCGGGTGCTGCCGCCCTCGCCGCCCTCGGCGCGTTCGCCCTCACCGCCACAACTGCCGCCGCCGCCCCCGCCGCCCCCGCGCCACGCCAGGCCGCCCCGTCCACGCGTACAGTCGCCGAGCCGCACTGCGGTGAATGGGTCGACTACAACGGCAACGAGGACCGCCGGATGAAGAGCTGGCTGTGCCTCTACGACAGCGGGGACGGGGGGATCTACCCGACGCTGTGGACCGAGTGCGGCTGGTGGAAGATCATCGGCTGGGCGGACCCGCCGAACGGCTGCCGCATCTGGGAGCCCAGCTCCTACGAGATCACCTTCCCGGACGGCACCAAGACCAAGGACGCGCTCTTCCCTGGCGCCTCTGGCAAGAACAGTGCCGCGAGCAACGGCAGCACCTACCCCTGCCAGAACGGCACCTGGAAGCTGTGGTCCTACTACGGCGTCCAGATGAAGGACATCCTCGGCAACTGGGGCGGCAACGTGGCCGCCACCCACGAGGCCACCTTCAACGTCACCTGTCCCTGACCTGGCATCCGCTGAGAAGCATCGATCAGGGTGGGCGCGGGTTCGAATGTGCCTGCCCGGTCGGGTGATTCTTCGGCGGTCACCGTGACATGAGGGCAGGGCCTCCCGCGCGGCTCGCGGGTGACGAATCCATCCGAGCGTCAGGACGCGGGAGGCGGAGGCGTGCGGTGGTTCGATGCTGGCGAGGCGCGCTTCGACGACTGCCTCCAGGGCGCGGACGTAGCGGTCGTGTTCGGTCTCGCGGCCCCGACCCCAGTCCCGGAAGCCAGGCCGGTCAGAGCGGCACCGCCGGAGGGGCCCCCGCCACCAGCGGCCACAACGGCGGACCGGGCTACGTCCTGCCCACCTGGTAGCAGCCTGTCACCCTCGAACGCGGTCCCGCTTCGGGTACGGACCGCGGGCCGGGCGGGGTCTGCTCGGTGTCGGCTGAAGTCCGGTCGGCCTGGAGGCGGCGGCCGCGGTCTGCGATGCCTGCCGTCACAGGATGCGGTCCGTCCGCAGGGGACCACTTGAGTAGTGGCTGCCCGACCGGTGGTGATGCGGGCAGGCGGGCTGCTCGCGGAGATGAGCCGAGTACAGGCCGCCGGCCGCGCACGGACTCGTCATGAAGAGGACACCGGGGTACTGCGGATGCCCCGGCGACGGTGGCGGTGTGGTGGGCGGCGGTAGGTGCACTGGCGTTGGTGGGTGGCCTGGTGATGATGGCCGGTGTGTTTCCGGCCTCGGCGGTCGCCGCCGGAGGGACGCTCCCGCGCGTAGCGCAGCCCTCCGGGCAGAAGGAGTACACCCGACCGGGAGACTTCGCCTTCTATGTCCCGGCGGGGGTCACGTCGCTGACCGTCTATGTGGTGGCGGGCGGCGGCCCCGGCGGTGTGGCCGGTGGGGTGGCGGCGGCGGGGCCAACCGCTGCACCGGGACCGGGGCCGTCCTGGTGAGTGGCAACGGGGGCAGTTCCGGTCAGGCCGGGACATCCAGCTGTGCGGCGCGGGCGGGCGGCACCGGGATCGCGGGTTCGGTGGGCGGCGGCTCGGCGAGTCAGGGCGGTGCCGGGGGCTCCGGTGGGTTGGGTGGCGCAGCGGCGCGGCCTCCCGCTTCCCTGCCGATCACTCTGCCTGCGGGCGTCGGCCAGGGCGGCACCGGGGCTCCCGGCGGTACGGGCGGCGCGGGCGGCAGGGGCGGCCATGGCAGAGGGCCGGCCCCCAGTCCCGGAAGCCAGGCCGGCATCAACGGCACGGCGGGCCTGTCCCCAGCCGCCAGTGGCGGCGACGGCGGACCCGGTTACTGGTGGGTAGCCGAGGGCCCCGTCATGCGGTGCGGGTCGGCCTGGACCGTGTGCGTCGCCGTCTCCGGGGATGTGGTCTCAGGCAATACCGCTGGGACGGGGCCCCAGCACTCGATGCCTCAGGTGACCCGTCTGCCGGCCCCTCTCTGTCAGCCTTGGGTGAGACATCCCGCTTTGTCGGGTTAGCCTGAGAGGGCCCGAGTAGGAGTTCCACCCCTGATGACCAGCACCAATCCGTCCGCAGCCGACCCGGCTCCCCGGCCGAAACGCCGCACGTTCAGTCCCGAGTACAAGCTGCGGATCGTCGCCGAGTACGACGCCGCGCCCGAGGGCGAGAAGGGCGCGGTCCTGCGCCGCGAGCGCCTGTACCACTCGCACGTCACCGAGTGGCGGGCCGCGCGCGACGCCGGGGCCCTGGAGAACCTGGTCGACCGGCGCACGAGCCCGGCCCGTCCGAAGAAGTCCGCCGCCGAGGTCGAGAACGAGAAACTGCGCCGGCAGGTGGAACGGCTGGAGAAGGAGCTCGCCCGGAACAAGGCCGCGTTGGAGGTTCTGGGAAAAGCGTCGGCGCTCTTGGAAATGATCTCCGAGAGCGCGGACTGAGGCACGCCGCCGACCCCGTCGTGGACGAGGCGTTCACCGCCGTCGAACACGAGCTGGGCATCACGGCCGCGTGCCGGTTGACCGGCCGCTCCCGGGCCACCCACTACCGCAGGCTGAAGCCGCCTCCCCCGCGCGGGCCCAGGTCCCCGCAGGTCCAGCCGTCGGCCCTGACGGCCGAAGAGCGAGATGCGGTCCTGGCGTTGATGAACAGCGCCGAGTACGCCGAACTGCCTCCCGCGCAGATCTGGGCCCGCGAGCTGGACACCGGGCGCTACCACTGCTCGGTCTCCACGATGTACCGGATCCTGCGCGAGCGGGGGCAGTCGGGTGAGCGCCGCCGCCAGGCCACCCACCCGGCCAAGACGGTGCCCGAACTGGTCGCCGACGGCCCCTCCCAGGTGTTCACCTGGGACATCACCAAAGCGGCCGGCCCCCGCAAGGGCATCTGGTACCACGCCTACGTCATCATCGACATCTTCAGCCGCTACATCGTCGGCCACACCGTCGAACTGGCCGAATCAGCCGAACGGGCCGAAGAGTTGATCCGCGAGGCAATCGAGCGCAACGGCATCGTTCCCGAGACCGTGCACGCCGACCGCGGCACTTCGATGACCTCCAAGAAGGTCTCCCAACTGCTGATCGACCTCGGCGTCACCCGAAGCCACTCGCGTCCCAAGGTCGAGGCCCAGTTCAAGACCACCAAGTACATGGCCGACTTCCCACAGCGGTTCGACTCCCTGGCCCACGCCCGGGAATGGTTCGACGCCTTCATCTCGTACTACAACCACGAGCACCGGCATTCGGGAATCGGCCTCCACACGCCCGCCAGCGTCCACTTTGGCACCGCCGAGGAGGTCCGCGACCAGCGGGCCGTCACCCTTGCCGAGGCATACGCCCGGCATCCCGAACGCTTCGGCCGCCGTCCCCGACCGCCCGAGATCCCGCAGACAGCATGGATCAACGACCCCAGCAAGCGCAGGGAACCCGCCCCCACAAACCTCCTAACATCCCGACCGTCTCACTGGACTTGAAATCTTCCGCGCCGCCGATCAGCCCGTGAACTTCACACTCCGGAACTGGGCCCAGGCAGGTTGGGGCGACGGCAGGCAGCCTGGATCACCTGCTGGGCACGTGCTCGGAAACTCCCGCGGCTGGGCCTTCGCCGGGTATCAACCGGTGAAGGCTCGGCCGCAGGAGTGATGGCGGGCATCCGGATTTCATAGTCGCCGCCATCTGTCGGGCAGGTGAAGTTCCACCCTGTTCTCGAACACGCCGGGCTTGGGCTCCTCGGGCTCATCGGGGAGGTCGTATGTGCCCTGGGTGTCCTGTCGGAGTGGCGGGGGAGGTGGAAGTGTGAGACATGGGACGTATGCATACGTTTCGCAGTTGTGTGACTCCTCTGAGTCGCAGGGTCGCTGTTGCCGCGGCCGGCTTGGCCGTGCTGCCGTGCAGCCTGGCCATGACGGCGGCGCCCGTCGCTCCCGCCGCGGCACCTCACGGTGAGCAGGGCTTCACGCCGGGCATCGCCAGGTTCGTGGTTCCGGCAGGGGTGACCGAGATGACCATTCACGCCTGGGGCCCCGGCGGCAACGGGGCGGGTGGCAGCGGGGGAGGCGGCGGGGGCGGAGGTGGCGGCGGCGGAAGCTATCCGCCCTTGGTTCCCAACCCCGTCGGTGGCGGCGGCGGAGGAGGCGGCGCGGGCGGCAGCGGTGGTGGTGGCGGCGGCAGCGGTGCCTACACGGAGTGCACGTTCACCGTCACCGCGGGCGAGAGGTACGACATCCTCGTGAATGCAGCCAGCACGAACCGGATCGGCGGCGGTGGCGGCGGGGCGGGCGGTGGCGGCGGCGCGGCCGGCAGCACCCTCACGAGCGGACAGGCCGGTGCTGCCGGCGCGGGCGGCAGCGCGGGCGGCGGCGCCAGCAACGACAGGCCGTTCACCCAGGTCGCGGGGCCCCGGGACCTGGTCACCGCAGATGGCGGCGGTAACGGGGGTGCCGGGGGCTCGGGTCCCGGCGGCGGTGCCGGGCGGGGCGGGGAGAACGGCAAGCTCGACCGGAGCGGTGGCGCCGGTGGCGCTGGTGGCGCTTCCGGCGGCACCAGCGCAGGGGGAGCGGGTGGCGCGGCGGCCCCCGCCGACCAGGAGGAGTTCTGCACCGGAACAGGCACCAGACTGCCCGGAAATCCCGGAAGTGCAGGTCAGTCCGGTGCCGCGGGTTTCGACGGTGTCACCGGCGGCCAGGGCTCGTCGGGCAACGCCGGTTCGGGCGAGCGTGGCGGTTCGGGCGGTGCCGGCGGGACAGGGGCCGCCACAGGGGCCGCGCCTCCGGCGGCCCCTGTCACCCCGCCCGCCGGTACCGGTGCCGGAGGGAGCGGCGGAAGCGGCGGCGCCGGCGACACGGGAGGCAGGGGAGGGAGCGGCGGTGCCACGGGGGCCTCCAGCCCGAGTTCACAGCCCGGTAGCAGCGGGACCGGCGGCCAAGCCGGCCAGACGGGCAACCGAGGCGGCCCCGGCTACGTCCTGATCACCTGGTAGGAAACAGCCGCGACTGGGCCTTCGCCGGGCACCAACCGACGAAGGCCCAGCCACAAGGCGGCACTCGCGCATCGCCCTGGTGTGGGGCGACGGCGGCTACACCGGACGCCTGATCCGAAACGGCCTCCAGCCCGAGCGCCACCGCGAGCTGCCGGCAGTCCATCACCGCCTCGCCCGACCTGCTCCCCCCCCCCGGGTCAGGGCCTCCATGATCCGCCGGTAGTCCGGCGCCAGCACGCAGGCATCGAGCCCGTCCCGCCAGTGCGGCACCACCGAACCGGCCGCCGCAGCCGCCGCCGCGCCGTTGACCGTTGATCACCACCGGTCCGGTCCGCGGCGGCACGCCCCCCCCAGCCCCCCCCGCCAAACAGTCTCATATAAACAACTGACCCAGCCGACCACAAACCAAGTGAAAATTT
>NZ_JBHWIO010000019.1:49602-59792 GCF_042732075.1 Kitasatospora sp. NPDC059812 | reverse complement strand
CCCCGCCCCCGCGGCCCCCCCCCCCCGCCGGCCCCCCCCGCGGCCCCCCGCGGGGTGTTCCGCATACACCCCCCGGGCCCGCCCGCCCCCCCCACGCCCCGCCGTCGCGCCGCCTCCTATCGGGCGGCGGCCTCGTGGTGAATCATGGAGGCGGCCGAACGGAGCGAGGGCCTCGGGGCGGATGACACAAGGTCGGCCGTCGGTGGTCCTCATCGAGTGGGACGGGAACAGCATGCCTCTTAGCGGCGAATACCAGCCGAGCCCGGAGAAGTGGGTCAGCGACCAGGTCGCGCTGTACGAGGGCTCCGGGGGCACCGAGGGCACGACGCTCCGGGGCGTGCCGGTGGTCGTCCTCACCAGCCTGGGGGCCAAGAGCGGCAAGATCCGCAAGAACCCGCTGATGCGGGTGGAACACGAGGGGACCTACGCCCTGGTGGCCTCGCAGGGCGGCGCGCCCAAGAACCCCACCTGGTACCACAACCTGGTCGCGCACCCGCAGGTCGAGCTCCAGGACGGCGCCGTGCGCCAGGACATGACGGCCCGTGAGATCGAGGGCGCGGAGCGGGAGCTGTGGTGGTCCCGCGCGGTCGAGGTCTGGCCGGACTACGCCGCGTACCAGATGAAGACGGACCGGGTGATCCCTGTCTTCGTGCTGGAGCCGGAGACCGCCGGTCGTTGACCCCGAACGGCTCGGGCGGGGCCCGGAGCACCGGAAACCGCCCTCCCGCCCGAGCCCTTCGCCCGGCACGGCAGCTCCCGTGCGCGATGCGACGTGACGTGACACGAGCGGAGAACCCGGCCGGAGCGGGTGAACCGACCGGCCCGTCGAGGCGTCCCGATCTTCGACGAGCTCCAGTACCTGATCGATGAGACCGACGTCCGCTGAGCGGTCCCGAAGTGCCGGCCCCCGGCCACGGTCGGGGGCCGACCTCGGTCAGCGCGGGCTTTGACCGGACCGCGTCGCGAGTCATTGTCAAGACCTGGGGACGAGGCAGCTGTCTCGGTCCCGTGGGGTGGTGGGTGGCGGGTGGAGGGAAGATGACTTGAGTCTCCATCAGGGGGAGACGTGAGGGTGGGGGCATGGACAGCGACGGACTTTTCACGATCGGGGCTTTGGCCCGTAGGACCGGACTGACGGTCAAGACCATACGGTTCTACTCCGACATCGGGATCGTGCCGTCGACTGACCGAAGCCCGGCTGGCTACCGGCTCTACGACCTCACTGCGCTCGCACGCCTGGATCTGGTGCGCACTCTTCGCGACCTGGGCCTGGAACTTGCCGTCATTCGGCAGGTGCTGGACCGGGAGGTCTCGGTGTCCGCGGTCGCGGCGGCCCACGCCGACGCACTGGAGGTGCAGATCCGCACCCTCCGGCTGCGACGCGCGGTGCTGCGGGCGGTGGCCAAACGGGGCTCTACTCCCAAGGAGATGGACCTCATGCACAAACTCGCGAAGCTCTCCGACGACGAACGCCGACGCCTCGTCAACGACTTCATCGACGACGCCTTCGGCGGTCTCGAAGCCAACCCCGACTTCGTGGCCCTGATGCGTTCGGCCATGCCCGAGCTGCCCGACGACCCCGAGCCCGAGCAGGTCGACGCCTGGGTCGAACTCGCCGAACTCACCCAGGACCCGGACTTCCGCGCCTCCGTGCGACGGATGGCCCAGCACCAGGCGAACGAGCGCGCCCAGGGCGACACCACCGGCCTGCACCAGGAGCTCACCGAAGCCGTCCGCGACCGGGTCGGCGACGCCCTCGACGCCGGCATCGCCCCGGCCTCCGCCGAGGCTGTAACCGTCGTCGGTGACCTGACCGCCCGCTATGCCCAAGTCTTCAACCGTGCGGACGACGGCGAGCTGCGCGAGTGGTTGCTGACGCGTCTGGAGACGGCCAACGATCCTCGGGCGGAACGCTACTGGCACCTCCTTACCGTGATCAACGCATGGCCCGCCCCGCCGAGCCTTGCGCCCGTGTTCGCCTGGCTCATCGCAGCCCTGCGCGCCGGGACCAGCAGCCCCACCACCGTGTAACCTCCCGCCCGGCCCTCGCAGCCCCTGATCAGGCGGCGAGGGCCTCGGCACGTTCGACGAGCAGGCCGCGGTCGAAGCGAGCGCCGGCGCGGACGAGCGCGACCAGGTGGGCGCCGTTGACGGCGCGCCACCGGCCTGGGCGGACTCGACCAGCTTGGACACCATCGCGAGCCCGGTCCACGCCTCGGACGATTCGCGGTAGCCGTCGGCCATGGCCACCACGTTCAAGGTCGCAGTCCGAACCGTCACCGGCCGCATTCCGGAACGTCGATCGCCCTGCAGTCGTATGCGTCGGCCCGAGGCGCTGGGCGTTCGCATCCGACCACGGTGGACGGCTTGGGCCAAGGCCGGTTCAGGCCAGCACAGAGCCCTAGTTGGGCTACTGGTCGGCGGGCAGGATCGTACCCAACGGCAGCGACAAGCAGCCGAAAGGAACCGGGGCAGCGTCACCGCGGGACGCACCGGGTCCGGACCACTCCCTGTTGCGCGTGTGTCCCGAAGGAGCCCTGCCATGATCCGCACCCGCATCGCGAAGGCCGCCGCGGTCGCCGCCCTCGTCACCCCGCTCGTCACCGCCACCCTGCTTCCGACGCCGCCCCTGGTGAGCATCGACACCATGGGCTGGCAGTAGCAGCCCACTTCGGGCCCACCCGCACGTCACCGGCCCGGGCGCCGCGCCCGTCGCCGCGATGGCGCCGCGCGGCCGGGGCGGTCGCCGAACCGGGGCCGTCGCCGAACCGGGGCGTTCTCACTCTGCTCTCACGTGTTGCGCGCCGGGCTTGTCCATGCGCTGTCGGGCGCACGGTCGAAGGCGAATTCCCTCAGTGCCCTTGAGGCCTGTCGTGGCCCAGATCTCTGGCGACGACACATCCGACCTGCGAACGAAGGAAACGTTCACCATGAAAAGGACTGTGCGCAACGCCCTGCAACTTCTCGCGGTGAGTGCGGTCCTGGCCGGCGGGATGATGGTTGCGACGAGCCCCGCGCACGCGACCCTGCCCGATGTGTCCTGCGGCACGGTCACCTCCGCCGACACCACCGCCGCCGCCCAACTGAACCAACAGCTCACCGGCAGCCTGCGGAACGCGATGAACGCGTACCGGATGTCCTGCGCCCGGGCCATCGTCAACACCGTGCGGGCCAACGGCTTACCGCAGCAGGCCGAGGTCATCGCGATCACCACGGCGATCGTGGAATCCACCCTGCGGAACAACCCGAACATGGAGGACCACGACAGTGTCGGCCTGTTCCAGCAGCGGGCCTCGTGGGGCACCACCGCGCAGCGGCTCGACCCGGCGACGACGACCCGCAAGTTCATCAGCGCGATGCTCTCGACGTATCCGAACAACACGTGGCAGAGCAAGTCGATCGGCGAGGTCTGCCAAGGCGTCCAGCAGTCGGCCTATCCCAGCCTCTACCAGGGGCAGGCGGCCGACGCGCAGAAGATCGTCAACGCCATCGGCCAGAGCCCCGCTATTCCGGTGGGGATGACGGGTTTTGCGTCGGCTGACTTCAATGGTGACGGGAAGACCGATCTGGCGGCGGTGGATGCGGCGACGGGGAAGATGTACCTGTACCCGGGTACCGGTGTCGGTACGTTCGGTGAGCGGAGTCTGATCGGTACCGGTTGGGACACGGTCAGCAATGTGACGCCGGGTGACTTCAACGGCGATGGGAAGGTCGATCTCGCCGCGGTGAACACCGCCAACGGGAATCTGTACGTCTATCCGGGCAATGGCGCCGGCGCGTTCGGCACGCCGTGGTTGGCGGGCACCGGCTGGAACAACCTGGACCACCTCATCGGCGGCGACTTCAACGGTGACGGGAAGTCGGACATCGCCGTGGTCGGTACTGCTGACGGGAATCTGTACATCTATCCGGGTAACGGTGCCGGCTCTTTCGCGGCCCCGATCAACGCCGGTACCGGTTGGAACACCGTGGGTAAATTCGCGAGCGGTGACTTCAACGGTGACGGGAAGTCGGACATCGCCGCGGTAGGCACCGCTGACGGGAATCTGTACATCTATCCGGGCAACGGCGCCGGTTCGTTCGCAGCCCCGGTCAACGCCGGTACCGGCTGGAACATCATGCGCGACCTCATCGGCGGCGACTTCAACGCCGACGGGAAGTCGGACATCGCCGCCGTCCAGGCTCCCCAAGGATCCACCGGCGACATGTACTTCTACCCCGGCACCGGCCAGAGCACCTTCGGCAACCGCACCAACATCGGCACCGGCTGGTAGCCGCCCCCTCCAACCCAGTAGCCGACACACACCATTGACCAGATCGAGGTAGACAGCCATGCCCAAGAACAGCCGCTTCCGCCGCGCGTCCGTTCTCGTTCCGTTAATCGCCGCCCTGGCCGCCGTGGGCCTGACCGCGCCGCCCGCCCAGGCCGGCTCCTCCCTCGGAGGCCCCGTCAACCGATCCGAGATCCTGCAGCGCGCCCAGTACTGGGACGCCCAGAACGTCCAGTACAACCAGGGCGCGACGTACGGGGACGGCGACGGCCACACCTACCGCACCGACTGTTCAGGGTTCATCTCGATGGCTTGGCACCTGTCGGCCACCGGGCTCGGCTCGCCGACCACCAATACCCTCGACAGCCGATCTCTGAGCACGCGCATCAACAAGAGCGAACTCCGCCCCGGCGACGCGCTGGACAACATCAGCGACCACGTCGTGCTCTTCGTGAGGTGGAACAACCAGGCGACCGGGGACTTCACCTACATCCACCAGTCGAACCCGAGGACCGACGTGACCTATGGGAACGGGAACGTCTACAGCGGAAACATCTCGAGCTACCCGGCAAGCAGCTACGTGGCCCTCCGTCTCAACAAGGTCGTTGAGGACAACACCACGCCTCCGCCGGCGACTCCGGTGGGGATGACGGGTTTTGCGTCGGCTGACTTCAATGGTGACGGGAAGACCGATCTGGCGGCGGTGGATGCGGCGACGGGGAAGATGTACCTGTACCCGGGTACCGGTGTCGGTACGTTCGGTGAGCGGAGTCTGATCGGCACCGGTTGGGACACGGTCAGCAATGTGACGCCGGGTGACTTCAACGGCGATGGGAAGGTCGACCTCGCCGCGGTGAACACCGCCAACGGGAATCTGTACGTCTATCCGGGCAATGGCGCCGGCGCGTTCGGCACGCCGTGGTTGGCGGGCACCGGCTGGAACAACCTGGACCACCTCATCGGCGGCGACTTCAACGGTGACGGGAAGTCGGACATCGCCGCGGTCGGTACTGCTGACGGGAATCTGTACATCTATCCGGGTAACGGTGCCGGCTCTTTCGCGGCCCCGATCAACGCCGGTACCGGTTGGAACACCGTGGGTAAATTCGCGAGCGGTGACTTCAACGGTGACGGGAAGTCGGACATCGCCGCGGTAGGCACCGCTGACGGGAATCTGTACATCTATCCGGGCAACGGCGCCGGTTCGTTCGCAGCCCCGGTCAACGCCGGTACCGGCTGGAACATCATGCGCGACCTCATCGGCGGCGACTTCAACGCCGACGGGAAGTCGGACATCGCCGCCGTCCAGGCTCCCCAAGGATCCACCGGCGACATGTACTTCTACCCCGGCACCGGCCAGAGCACCTTCGGCAACCGCGCCAACATCGGCACCGACTGGTAGACCCTGGGTGACGAACCCGCTCTGACGCGAGAACCCGCCCCGGGCCCGGCGGGTTCTCGCGTCAGAGGCGCACTGCTTCGACACGACCGCCGGCTGACCCTGTGTCGAGACCGTCGTACGGGCGGTCCGCCGCTGCCGGATCATCGGGGCGCGGAGGTGAAGGCCTGCGAGGTAGCTCTCAGGTGTCTTGCCGTACCTGGTGCGGGACCTGCGGCAGCGAGGTGACGCCCTGGAGGGGGCGGGTGCGCACCCATCGACAGGGCGCGCCGCTGTCAGAGTTCGGGGAGCGGACAGCCCCGGCCGCTGCCGATCAGCTTGTTGACGACGCTCAGCGCGTCCTCGTGGCGGAACAGCACGGCGTACGGCAGTGCCGCCGCCGAGTGCCGTCGTACCAGTGTGGTCTGGTCCTCGGGAAGTTCCGGGTCCGCGACCAGCTCGGCCTGTGCGAGCAGTTCGGGTTGGTCGGTGCGGACCAGCTCCGCAGCGCAGAACCGTTCGAGTTGGTCCGGCCACGCCACGGCGACGCTCGGGCGCGGCCCGGGGGCAGCCGCCGGCGTCGCCAGCCAGGCCCGCACCGGGTCGTCGGAGGGTACGCGGCCGGGTTCGAAGAACGACCAGAACGTTCCCGGCCACATGGCGGAGGCGCGGTAGGCGGTGATCGACACATGGCTGCCCGTGGTCAGGTCGACTGCCAGGTGCACCGGCACGCCTTCCTCGTACCAGTGCGCTCCGTACTCACAGACGGCGAAGCGACGTCCGTCGTGGTCGAGGAGTACGAACGAGGTGTTACGGCGGCGCTTGGTGGCCAGGTCATGCCGTGTCACCAGGACGTCCAGCAACTCCTGGTGCCGTTCCGGTAGTTCCTCGCGGGAGAGGTTGAGCACGGGAGCCTCCAGGTCGACTGTTCGGCGGATCGGGTTCCCACTCTGCCCGTCCGGGAGCGATGAGGTGTGCGAATTAGATGTTTCCGGGACGTCCCGTCGCAGCCGATCCGGTCCGAACGCCCGGCGGTGGCCAAACGGCGAACCGGCCGGTGGCATCCGGGCATCCGGGCGTCCGAACCACGGACCGGCAAGCGTTCTCGGCCGACCCGCACCTGCTCTGAACTGCGCGTTCACCCCCGCCCGTAGGCACGGGTGAGAGGGCGCCGAGGCGCCCCACAGTTTCGAGCCCCGAGGAGTTCCCGTTGGTCCACCACATCGAAGATCCGGCCCGCCGCAGGGGCAGGTGGCGAAGGCCGCTCGTGGCCTTCGCCACCGCGACCGCCGTCGTGGGAGTGCTCGCGGCTCCCGGCATCGCGCCCGTGGCGAACTCCTTCGGGAGCCCTTCACCCTTCTTGTCCTGGCATCAACTGATGGACATCCAGGGCAAGATGAACGAGACCGCTTCGGCCGTGGAACAGGTGTCGGGTCAGATCGGCAGCCAGGCCCTCGCCGGCGTGGTCGCCGCCCCCGAGACGAAGCACCTCACGATCTACTGGCACGGCGAGCTGGCGCCCGAGGTCCGGGCGGTCGTCGCGCACAGCCCGGTGCGCGTCGACGTCAAGTCGGCGCCGCACAGTGCGCAGGACCTGAAGGACGCCTCGCGCGAGGTGACGCGCATCGCCGATTCCGTCGGAGTGCGGATCACCGACGTGGCGATGCCGCAGGACGGGAGCGGCCTCACCGCGACCGTGGTGGGCGGCGAGGCCGACGCACAGCGGCTGCGGCGGGCGGTGGCGTCCGTGAGCGTTCCGGTGACGGTCGAAGCGAACGGCACGGAGTCGATCAGCCTCGGCGAACCCTCGCGCCGGAGCGATCCGAGTGCCGGCGGCGCGCAGATCATCGCACCGTTCTGCAGCACGGCGTTCGCGATCAAGTACCGCGACGAGAACGCCATGCTCACCGCGGACCACTGCTTCATGCCGAACAACGAGACCAACGTCCGGTACGGCGTGGACGATTCGGGCGGACAGGGGCCGGCGATCGGCACCCGGATCTCGCCCCACATCGTCCGCCAGGACGAGAGGGGGCCCGTCTACCTCGACGCGGCCGTCATCAAGCCGTCTTCGAACATCACGATGGACCAGCAGATCTGGACGGGCGGCGCGGCCGACCAGTCCAGCATCTCGCAGACCAAGAAGTGGGTGAGCGCCGCGCAGGTGGCGCACGAGGGGAACTGGATCTGCAACGAGGGCTCCCGCTCGGGCGAGATCTGCAACATCCAGGTCACCACCAAGGTGACCGACTACTACGCCAAGGGTCCCGACAACCTGGGCGGCGAGATCGAGCACCACTACATGTACGGGTGGAAGGCCCTCAAGCAGTTCACCGCCGCCGACAACTCGTCCATCGCGGCCCGCAGGGGTGACAGCGGAGGGCCCGTCGTGCTGGGAGGCGGCCCGGGCCTGCCGGGGGCGCCGCCCAACATCACGGCCCTGGGCATCGTCTCGGCCACCACGGGTGGAACCTGGAGCTGCAAGACGCCGGGGAAGACGATGGCGACCACCTGCTCGGGCGGCATCATGTTCGTCGGCCTGGAGGACGCCCTCCCCATGCTGGGCGCCAAGATCGGCGTTCGCGACTGGAGCACCGGGCACGTGAGCTGGGAGGACTACGGCAGCGGCGGCGGGGGCGTGGCGATGGGCTCCGACCCCAAGCCGCACGACCACACCGAACTGGTCGACGGCAACGGTGCGGCGATGGCCTACGACCTGCCGAGCGGCCGGCTCGTCGGCAGCCAGCCCGGTGACCCGCGGGCCGACTGGGAAATCCTCCAGACGACGGACGGCGGCTGGATGTTCCGGAACCTCGCCGCCCCCAACGAGTACCTGGGCCAGTCCGCCGACGTCGGACTCCAGATGTCGGACTGGGAGGGCGGCCACTGGTACTTCCACCTCCAGATCAAGGGCGGGAACTGTCTCGCACTGTGGCCCGGCGCGAGTGTGCCGAACAGCATCGCGACACCCGGCAACGCCCCGTGCGACCACAACGACGAGAACCAGCTCTTCAAACTGGTGCCGGTCGGCGACGAGGACGCCGACCTGCCGAGCACGCCCGGCCCCCCGCCCGCGGACAGCCTGCACCTGCCGTCCCAGCAGCCGCCGGTGAAGCCCTCCGGGCCTTCCGTGGACGCGGCCTACTCCTTCCTCGCCCAGCGCCTCGACGCCCACGGCACCGGCAGCACGCTGCGCGTGCCCCGCAGCTACCAGGGCGGGCACTTCGAGGACCCGAAGCTGTTCGGCCCGGACGGCTTCCAGGCCTCCTTCACGTACGACAACGCGCTCGTCATCACCGCGTTCCTGCAACGCGGCGGAACCGACGACGTCGCCCACGCCACGGCGCTCGGCGACAGCCTGCTGTACGCCCAGGCCCACGACATCACCCCGGACGGCCGCATCCGCGCCTCCTACGAGCCGGACCCCTTCGTCAAGACCCCGTCCGGCGAGCCGTACGTCGGCGGGTTCTCCGTCTACACCGGGAACATGGCCTGGGCCGGCATGGCGCTCACCCGGCTCTACCGGGTGACCGGCCAACAGCGCTTCCTGGACGGGGCGTTGAAGGCCGCCAACTGGATCCAGAACAACACCGCGGACACCCGCGGCGCCGGCGGCTACACCGGCGGCCTGCGCAACGACGACGGCACCGGCCAGACGATGGTCCCGCTCACCTGGAAGGCCACGGAGCACAACATCGACACCGGCGCCTTCTTCGCCATGCTCGCCGGCGTCACCGGCGACGCGGGCTGGGCGCAGCGCTCCACCAACGCGTTCCGGTTCGTGAAGTCCGTGCAGGCCGCCAACGGCCACCTGTGGACGGGCACCGGCCTGGACGGGGTGACCACCAACGACGACGTCGAGCCGGAGGACGTGCAGACCTGGAGCTACCTGGCCACCCTCGACCCGTCCTACGCGCCCGCCGTCGACTGGGCGGCCGGGCGGATGGCGGCCACCGACGGCCCGTACAGCGGGGTGGGCTTCAGCGGCAAGGACACCAGCGGCGTCTGGTTCGAGGGCACCGCCCACCTGCTGGCCGCCTATCAGGTCCGCCGCGCGGACGGCGACGCCGCGAAGGCGGCGACCCTGATGGCGACCCTGCAGAAGGCCCAGAGCGGTGCGGCCAACACGGACGGCAAGGGCATCGTCGCCGCCTCGCACGACGGCCTGGACACCGGGGAGGGCGACTTCTACTACTCCTCCCTCCACACCGGGGCGACCGCCTGGTACGTGATCGCCGCACAGGGCGGCAACCCCTTCCGCCTGTGACTGGCAGTCGCGGACGCCGCACCGACGGCGGCCGCGACTCGCGGGACCGCAGCGTCAACTCCCCAGCGACCAGCCCGACGACTACGACCGGGCCTGCGAGGTCGAGGCCCTGGCTGAGGTGATCGGCCTGCGCGGCCACGGTCCCGTCAACCTTTTCGCGGGCTGTGGGTCGGTTGCCAGATGAGTGGGGGGGGGGGCGGGGGGCGGGGGCCCCCCCCAGGCGGGCGGGGGGTGAAAAAAAAAACCACCCCCCCCACCACCAACAAACACAGGA
>NZ_JBHWIO010000019.1:0-49592 GCF_042732075.1 Kitasatospora sp. NPDC059812 | reverse complement strand
GCCGGCCCCGCCCCCGGCCCCGACACCCTTGGCCGGGGGGGGGGGGGGGTGCCACGTTGGGGGGGCCCGGCCCTCGCCCCGGCCCCCACTCATCTGGCGTCGGTGAGTTGCCGGTGCCTTCGCCTGACGGGGCGAAGGGCGTCTTCGGGGTCGGTGAGCGCCGCCTCTGTGACCGGTGATCAGCCTCCCCGTGATGCCCGACTATTCGCCCGTCCCGGCCTCGGGATCGGAGGCGGTCACGAACGAAAGCAGCTGACGCCCGAGACCTCTCCTCTCTCCCCCGGCCGGGGCGGCTGTGGGAGGGTTCCCTGGCCCGCCGTCGGCTCTGGTGCCGGCGGCAGGGGCCTGAGGTCTCGGGCAGCCGGCAACTCGGACGGGCGGTGTCCTTATGCGGGTTCACCAAGCTGTCCGTTGTCCGCATCGCGAACCTGGCAACCGCCCTACTACGGCAGACGATGGTCGTCGAAGGGGTTGTCGGGCTCGTGGGGTTCGTACCGCTCGAAGTCGGGGCGGTCGATGAGCTCAGCGACTGAGAAGGGGTGCCGGTGGTCGGTGAGGAGCCGGTGGACGAACTCGGCGGTGGAACCCTCGAACCGCGCCCAGCTGTCGCCGTCCTCGTTGCGGGCGATGACCGGCCACCGGTTCGGGTCTGCGTCCTCCGTCAGCCAGTAGAACTGGTCGGCCTGGACGGAGCCAGCCCACTGCAGGAGCCCGCCCGGGGCCGGGTGGAGCTGGTGAGGCCGGTAGAGGTCGGCGATGCCGGGGTCGGCGGCGGCGAGTTCGGCAAGGTGGAGGGTGTGCTCGACGAGGCACAGGAACTGCGGGAACGGGTCGTCGTGGCCGGGCGGGGGGCCGGGCAGGGAGATGTCGAGGAAGCCTGCGAACGTGCCAGGGCCGAAGTGCTCCGCCAGGTGCCGGTAGTCGGGGGGGCAGGGCGGTACCGAGCCTGGCCTCGGCCGACGACCAGTCGACGGGCCACTGCCGCGACTTCGGCCGGCCCGTCGCGGCGGCGAGCCGCCGAACCCAGCGGTCACCCGGCACGTCGACCTCTTCCTCCCCGTCCTCGGCGAGCAGGCAGGCCGTCGCCGGGTCGGCCCGGCGGGCCGTCACCGCGACCAGGTGCGGCGCGCCGCCGTCGTTGTCCCGGACGATCCCGCAGCCGATCCAGCGCTCGCCCACCGCCCACCCGCACAGCTCGACCAGACGCCCGGCGAACGGGGCTACCAGCGGCAGCCCGCTGTCGCCGTCGAGCGTCGGGTCGACGAAACCGCCGGTCGCGAGGTTGCGCGACGACCCCCAGCGCGGGCGCAGCGCCTCAACGAGGCGGCGGTGGGCGGTGGTGAGGTCGCCGTCGGCCGGCAGGCAGGCGATGCCCGGGGCCGGGCGGGCCAGCAGGGCGTCGATGCGGTGCAGGTGGTCGGTGGTGTCATCCATGGCGTCAGTCAACCGCGGGCCGCTGACAGGGGTTTCGGTAGTTCTCGCCGCTGGCGATCACAGGTCGACGGTCAGCCGGCGGATCGCCTCGGTGTAGATGCGGACCAGCTTGCTCAGGTCGCTGTTCTCTCGTCGTCGCCCGGGCGCGGTCCTTCGCGGGCGTGGACGAGCGGTGTCATGCGGCTGGCGGAGGTCGAGAGCCTCGAATGGCCTACCTGGTCGACCAACTCCTGAAGCCCGCGAACTATTCAGTATTCTACCATAATTCGATGGAAAGTCATATTCATTGGGGATGTGGAAAATTGGCAACTCGTTCGCTATGTTGGCGCCCATGACTGCTAGCGCTGAATTAATTGTCGAATCCGGCGAATTGCGCCTGTGGACCGAACGGGTCGGCAACTCGAACGACCCGGCGGTCCTCCTGGTGATGGGGACCGCCGCACCCGGCATCGGATGGCCGGACGAGCTGGTGGATGTGCTGGCCGCCAGCGGTCGCCAGGTCATCCGCTACGACCACCGGGACACCGGCCGCTCCACCTGCCTGGACTTCGCCACCCACCCCTACACGCTGGCGGACATGGCAGCCGATGCGACGGCCGTGCTCGACGGCCACGGAGTCGCCGCCGCGCACATCGTCGGGGCCTCCCTGGGCGGTGCGATCGGCCAATGGCTGGCCGTTCACCGCCCTGAACGCGTACTGACTCTGACCGCGATGATGACCGGCCCGATGGGCCACAGTGCGGGCCCGGCCTGGGCGCGCGCCATGGCCGGCCAGGCACCCGACCCCAGCGACCTGCCGCCACCCGCAGCACGCTTCCTGGCGCACCTCGCACAACGCGCCGCTCTCCCGCAGGGGACTCGCGACGAGTACGTCACAGCGAACCTGGAGACGTGGCGCGTGCTCAACGGCGACATCCTTCCCTTCGACAAGCCTGCCGCTCGCCGCTTCGTGGAAGCCTCCTTCGACCGGACCGGTAACCACAGTGCGGCCCTCAACCACGATCTGGCTGGACGCCACATGACCGAAGACCGCCTTGCTCCGCTGTCCTCGATCAGGGCCCCGACACTGGTCATGCACGGCACGGAAGATCCCCTGCGCCCGCTACCGCATGGCCGTGCCCTCGCCGATGAAATCCCTCACTCCCGATTCCAGCCGATTCCCGGTATGGGGCACACACTGTTCTCCCCCGGACTTCCCCAGCAGATCGGCGAAATCATTCGCGAGCACACCGTGTAGGGAGCGGAACGTCGGGCAGGCAGCGGTCAGTCGGCGACGGCTCGCCAGGCGGGGCCGTCACCGTCGAGGTGAACCCGGCCGAACACCACGTCCGCGAAATGGACGCCGAAGCCGATCGTGCCCGGTCGGGCCAACTCGGCGACCAGGCGCCGGCGTTCCTGTGCGGCCCGGTCGGGGTCGAGGTCGGCGGCGGCCGACCATTCGGGGTGGTCCACCTGGACCGGTGAGTGCATGGCGTCGCCGAAGGCGATCAGCCGCTCGCCGCCCCCGGCGATGACGTAGGACGCGTGCCCGGCGGTGTGGCCGGGGGTGAGCAGCACGTGCACGCCGGGGAAGATCTCGTCGCCGTCGAGGACGGTGCGCACCTGTGGTGCCATGATCCGGAGGATCTCGTCGGTGATGCCGCGCGCCGCCAGGAGGTGGCGGTGTGCCCATTCGGGTGCGGCGACCAGGAGGTCGCGGCCGGCGAACGCGGGCAGGTCGCGGCCCGGGGCGGGGTTCCAGGCCCAGCCGATGTGGTCGAGGTGCAGGTGGGTGATGGCGACGGCCTCGATCGTGGCCGGCGGACGGCCCAGTGCGGCCAGGTTGTCGAGCAGCGCACCGCCGTGAATGGCCCCGCGCGGATTGCCCGGCTGGGCCGGGATCGACTGCGGGCCGAAGCCCGTGTCGATCAGCAGCGCACGGTCGCCGTGCTCCACCAGCAGCGCGCCGATGCCCGCCGCCAGGTTGCCGGAGTCGTCGAGGTACTGGGGGTGGGCGGCCCAGTCCTCCTCCGTGCTGCGGGGGAACCAGCCGCGCGCGCTGAGTTCCACCGCCCCGTCCGGCACGTAGGTCACCTTCGTGTCGCCGAGTCGGAGTGATCGTGTCATCGCCGGTCGCCGCAGTCGCTCGGCCAGCGGCGTCCGGTCCGTGGCCTGTTCCTTCGGGGTGTTCGTCATGGTCGCTCTCCTGGGGCGTGGCGGTGAAGGCGCGTTCGGTCGGTTTCGGTCCGACGTGGCGCCGGCCCGGTGGCGGGCGTGCCGAGCAGGGCACGGCCCGCGGATCGAGTGGGGAACCGTGGTCGGCGGTACCGGCCGCATCGGCGGCAGTGACCGCGGGTGTCCAGTTCACTCCGGTTGGAGCTCGCGATCCAGCAGCACTTCGAGTTCGCGACGATCACGAATCGCGATCGTCGCGCGCCGCCTCCCGACAGGCCTCCAGCAGGAAGCGCACGCGCTCGGGGGCGGCGGCACCGTGCACCGCCAACACGGTGGGCAGGGAGAGTGCCGCCTCGGCGCTCCGCGCTCCGGCCGGGGAACGCACCGGCAGGAAGGCCACCTGGTCGCCGCGCAGCTGGTGGGCGTGCGCCGCGTACACCACCGTCCAACCGGCAGCACCCGCGCCCAGCGCCGCAAGGGTGTCCTGGAGTGAGCTGTGCGGTGGTCCGGGCACGGGCTCGAACCCGGCGTCCCGGCAGGCACCCATGACCAGATCGACCAGCGGCGGGTTGCTCCGGCGTTCCGTCAGGTGAAGCGGTAGCTCCGAGAGCCGGACGAGGTCGACCTCGTCCGCCCCGGCCAACGGGTGGCGGGCCGGCAGGGCGACCACGAGTTCCTCCTGCCACACCGGGATCAGCCGCACGCCTTGCGGCGTCGTCACCTCCCCGCGCACGAAGGCCGCGTCCCACTCCCGGTCGGCGACCCGCCGCAGGCGCTCCTCCGGCGCCGCCGACGCCAACTCCACCCGGGTGCCGGGCGCGTTTCGCCCCAGCGCCGCCAGCACCCGTTCCAACCGCACGCCCATGCCCCGGCTCGTCCCGACGCGCAGCACGGTCTCCCGCTCGGCGACGAAGCCGCCGACCAGGTCCAGGGCCCGTTGTTCGGCCGCCAACACCTCACGGGCGCCGGGCAGGAACGCCGCCCCCGCGGCAGTCAGCCGCACGCGGCGCCCCGAGCGGTCGAACAGCTCGACGCCCAGCTCACGCTCCAGCCGACCGATCTGCTGGCTGACGGCCGACTGCACGATCATCAACCGCTCGGCTGCGCGACCGAAGTGCAACTCCTCCGCCACCGCCACGAAGTACCGCAACTGACGAAATTCCATGACCTCGACCGGATCGGGAGCAGGGCACCGCCAGGCTACGGCAAGCACCGGTGCCCCGGTCCGACCGCTCACCTCACCCCGTCGCGGGGGGCCTATCCCTGGGCGGTGGGGCGAACGACGATGTCGCCGACGTCGACACCGTCCGGTTGCTCGATCGCGAAGGCGATGGCGCGGGCCACTGCGGCCGGCGGGAGGGCGATCTCCATCAGCTTGTCGATCTGGGCCTTCGCCGCCGGGTCCATGTGCTCCGCGAAGTCGGTGCGGACGGCGCCGGGTGAGACGACGGTCACGCGCAGGTTGGGGCCGGCCTCCTGACGCAGGCCCTCGGAGACGGTGCGCACGGCGTTCTTGGTGGCGGCGTACACGGACTGGAGCGGGACGATGCGCAGTCCGGCGGTGGACACGGTGTTGACGAAGTGTCCGAATCCCTGCTCCCGGAAGAGGGGGAGGGCCGCGGCGATTCCGTACAGGACACCTTTGAGGTTGACGTCGATCATCTGCTCCCAGTCCTCGACACGCAGGTCGTCGAGGGGGGAGATCAGGCCGATCCCGGCGTTGCTGACGAGGACGTCGAGCTTGCCGTATCGGTCGCATGCCAGCTTGACGAGGTTGGGGAGGTCCTCGCGCCGCGTCACGTCCGTGCGGATCCAGGCGGCCTCGCCACCGACCTGTTCGATGCGGGCGGCCAGGGCCGCGAGACGCTCCGGACGGCGTGCCCCGAGGACGACCTTCGCGCCGCGCTCGGCCAGCAGAAGCGCGGTCGCCTCGCCGATGCCGCTGCTGGCGCCTGTGATCGCCACGACCTTGCCTTCGATTCCTGGCATGCTCGCCTGTCCTTCCAGAGTGCGGATTGCGGAGTTGGAGTGCGGAGTGTGGAGTGCGGAGCAGAGGGGGCGTCCGGGCAGGTCGGACCATGCCCTAGAGTGAAAGTGGAGGCTCCGCCACTTCGCCCAGGTTAAGTGGCGGAGCCTCCACTTAGCAACGGAGAATGAGCAACGGAGAGAGGGAGCGAGCCGCCGATGACCCGAGAGGCAGGGCGCCCGCTGAGGGCCGACGCGCAGCGCAACCGGGACAAGATCCTGGCCGCCGCGGTGCGCGTGTTCAGCGAGGAGGGGCTCGACGCGCACTTCGAGCGGATCGCCAGGGAAGCGGGCGTGGGAACGGGCACGCTCTACCGCAACTTCCCGACCCGAGAGGCGCTGATCGAGGCGGCGTACCGCAACGAAGTGGCCCGGCTGTGCGAGGCCGCCGCCGGCCTCCTGGCGACGATGCCGCCCGTCGAGGCCCTGCGGGTGTGGACTCGCCGCTTCATCGACTACGCCACCGCCAAATACGGCATGGCCGATGCCCTGCGAGCCGTCGTCGCCTCGGGCAGCAACCCCTACGCCGACAGTCACGAGATGATTCAGGGCGCCCTCGACTCCCTGATGGAGGCCGGTGCCGCCGCCGGAACGATCCGCTCCGACATCCGTCCGACCGACATGTTCGCCGCCCTCGCCGGAATCGCCCTCACCTCGGCCAAACCCGAGCAGCGCGAGCAGGCCGAACGCCTCCTCGACCTCACCCTGGACGGGCTGAAATCCGTGCCGCCTCAGTTGCCCGGTAACTGACGACAGAACCCGGACGTCACCAGGTCGCCGGTTCACCGCTCGTGCCGCTCGCGCCGACGAGCGACGGACGCCGCCCCGGACAGCGGCCCCACCGAGATCTGCTCGACGGGGGGAGTGGTTCGACCCGGACAACGCCCCCGCTCGCCTTCAGCGGCGAGGCGCCCGAACGCCCGCAGGACTGCGTAGACAGCGCATCAACGCACCGCTGACCCCGGCGTCCCAGACGGCGGAGGGCGTGTCCAGGCCCGCGCCGACCCCACGGGCCCTCCGGGCTCGCACACGGCCTTCGGCGTCAACACAAGCGTTGATCAAGTGTCAATTCCTGCTTCGCAAAGTCTCGACTTCCCTGTGCCGTCAACGGAAGGGAAGACCTGGAACACACGTCAATGCGCGGCAGTCACCCCCCGAGCGGGATTCCACGATGTCGACCGACCATCTGGCGTCGAGTCGCCGCGACACTCGTCCTCACCCTGACCGTGGGCCTGTTGCAGGCCCTCGCGGTCACGCAGGGGGCGCCCGCCGTCAATGCCCCATCTGCCACCGCGACGTACCCAAATCCATACAAACCTGACCAAGTCCTACTAGAGATGCCGGGGGCCGGGCCTGCAGGAGCGACCTGCCGGCCCGGCCGCTGCTGTGGGGAGCGGGCGCCCTACTCGGAGCTCCTCCCCGCGTTGACGTGACGTATACCGCCCACTGCTTCGATCGAGCGTCACTCGACACCCGGTGTCTCCTGATGAGGCGCCGTGAGATATGAGGAACGGAATGCTTGACCGTCATATACGTTCACAGTTGGGAAAAAGGTCGCCGATGACGCGATCTTTCCCGGCGCGCGTAGCTGTCGTCCTGGTGCTCGCTCTGATCGCCGTGCTCGCGCAGACACTCCCGACGTTCGCACCTCCCGCCTCCGCCGCGATCACAGATGTCACGGTGGCGACCTGGAACATGCGCGGGGGCACGGCGAAATGGTCGAACCCCGACGACCTGCCCCACCTCCTGGACCGGTATCACGTGGTCGCGTTGCAGGAGCATCCCGACACCGTGCCGCCCGGCATGGTGCAGACGGACATGAAGTTCGTGCGTCCGGGGTTCGACACCGATACGCCCGGGTGGAACGACGACGCAGACGGCGCGTTCCGCGTCGTCACGTACCAGTGGACCCACCCACAGAACGGCCGTGTCTACTACGTCTACTACCTGGAAACCCCTCGAAATGGCCGGGCGCTGGTGACGGTCAGCGATCGGGAGGCAGTCGCAGTCGGCGTTCTTCCGGCGGTGGGGGGTGTTGCCAATCCGCGCCCCGCGTTCGGTATCCGCCGCGATGACGCTTGGTTCTACAACATTCACGCGGACTCCCCAGGAGGCCCGGATGCCCCTGGCCTGGTTCAGGCCGTTGCGAACAAGTACCCAGGTCCGGCGGCCTCGTGGACAGTGATGGGCGATTTCAATCGGGAGCCCGACACACTTCCGCTGGGGCTGGGCGGGCCCGGGACTCAGATCATCGACTCCGGACTCCCGACGTACAAGGTACCGAACCCTGAGTCGGAATACGACTACATGGTTGCCCACGGGCTTCAAGCCGGCCATCAGTACGCGGCACGCCGCCTCACGTATATGGAGAGCTCCGACCACTACCCCGTTTCCTTCGCCGTCGACCCGAGCGGTCGGGGTCAGGTCTGCAACCGACCAGGTCCTCCGGTCCCCGCGCCCGCTCCCGCCCAGGCGCCGGTCGTACCCAGGTCGGCTCCGGCCTCCGAGGCCGGTGCCGACACCGCCGGGTCCACGTCTGAGGCGGACTGCGCTCCGTCCAAACCCAAGGCGATCGTCTCGCTGGGGGACAGCTACATCTCTGGCGAGGGCGGGCGCTGGGCGGGCAACGCGAACACGAAGGAGGAGGGGGACGTCTGGGGGACCGACCGGCGGTCGCGGTGCCAGACGGGGCAGGACTGCGTGTACGACGCGACGTCCTACGACTTCAACGGCAACCGGTGCGATCGCTCGGACGTGGCGCCGATCAAGGGGACGGAGTACGCGGACGTGCCGCCGGAGCGACGCTTCAACCTCGCCTGCTCCGGGGCGACGACCAAGAACATCCTCTCCGACGGGTTCAAGGGGCAGAAGCCACAGGTCGAGCAACTGGCCGACCTTGCCGCCGTTTACGACATCCGCCTGGTCGTGGTGTCCATTGGCGGCAACGACCTGGACTTCAGCGGCATCGTTGCGAACTGCGGGGTGGCCTACTTCGTCGCCGACGCCACCCTGAAACAGCCCTGCTCCCGGGCCAAGGAGGGCGAGTTCGCGGGCAAGCTCAACACCGTACGGGCCGAGATCGTCAAGACGCTGACCGCGGTCCGAGCCACGATGCTCCGGGCCCGACAGTCGAACTACGAGCTGGTGCTCCAGTCCTACCCGAACGTGCTTCCCGGCAAGGACGCACTGCGTTACGGCGAGGGCCAGACCTCGGAAGGCGGGACGGGCGACCGGAGCCGCTATGTGACGGGCGGGTGCCCGTTCCTCAAGGTCGACGCGGACTGGGCCCACACCTCCGTCGTGCCCCGGATCAGCGAGATGCTGCGCCAGGCGGCCGGGACGGCCGGGGCACGCTTCCTGGACGTGCAGAACGCCTTCGCCGGACACGAGCTGTGCGCCAACACCGCGCAGCAGGCGACGAGCGCGAACAGCAACGGCGCCCCACTGCCGACGGACAAGGCCGAGTGGGTGCGCTGGGTCCCCTACCTTCCGGGCTGGGAGAAGTGGGCGACGGCGAAGCAGGGCGACGTCCAGGAGGCCATCCATCCCAACGCGTTCGGGCAGCAGGCACTGTCGCGCTGCCTGACCGAGTTCGGCAAGGCGGCGTCCGGCTCCGATCGGTACATCTTCAACTGTGCCGGTTCGAACGACGGTATGAAGGTCACTCCGGACACCTCTGCGGTGCGTGAGGGCATCGTCCGACTGCGCAACGCCCGGACGGGGGAGGTGCTGGACGCCGAGACCGACAAGTTCGACGACTATCTCGTCACCCGCCCGGACAGCGGGAAGGCCAGCCAGCGGTGGCTGCTCCACAACGTGGGTTCGCAGATCTCGTTGCAGTCGGTGCAGCACGTCGGGCGCTACCTGGACCGCTACAACAACTGGACCAACATCGGCCCCAAGGAGACCGGCTGGTACGTGTCGAAGGCGGCCGACGGCCGGGTCGCGCTGTCCATCGGCGAGAACAGCAGGTGTCTCACGCAGGACCCGGGGAACCGCTCCAGGGACCTCAACTGGGTCAGCAACGACTTCTGCGCCAAGGGTGTCCAGGAGACCCAGTACTGGAACATCGAGTACCCCGGCGACGTGGTCATCACCCCCCGCGACCCGGACTCCGGCACGGATCCGCGTGAGGGCCAGCAGGTGGAGCTGCGCTCGGCCACCGGCATGGCCGTGGACCTCAGCGGCAGCAGCACCGCCGCCGGTACGAGCGTCCAGGCGTACGAGCCCAACGGCTCCGGCGCCCAGCGGTGGGTGATGCGCTCGCTCGGCGGCGGGAACTGGCGCATCGCCGCGTCGGCGAAGCCCGACATGGTCGTCGACCACGATCCGGGGCCGCACACCACCCACCTCATCCAGGCCCAGGAGGGCAACGCCAACCAGGTGTGGCAGCCCAAGGGCACCGGCACCGGCTGGTACACCCTGGTCAGCGGTGCCGACGGCGGCTGTCTGACCGCCGGCGCCGGGGGTGCCGCACTCGCGGTGACGGCCTGTGACGCGAACAACCAGGCCCAGCGGTGGAAGTTCCGGGAGACCGGGACGGGCACGCAGGTGGGTACGATCCGCGGGTTGGGCGGCAAGTGCGTCGAGCCGCGCGGTGGCAGCCGGGACGACCGGACCCCGATCCGGCTCGCGGACTGCGCCGGCTCCGACGGCCAGGCGTGGACGGTCGCGGCCGACGGCACGCTGCAGGCCCTGGCCAAGTGCCTGGACGTCGACGCCGGGCGCGCCGACAACGGGACGGCCGTCCAGCTGTACGCGTGCAACGGGTCCGCCGCCCAGAAGTGGATCTACTCGGCGCGCCAGGAGCTGCGGAACCCGAACTCGGGCAAGTGCCTGGACGTCCCCGGCTCGGACACCGGCCGGCCGCTGCAGATCTACGACTGCAACCGGTCCGACGCCCAGAAGTGGCAGCTGTCCGCCCGCCCGGTGGGCCAGCCCGACGGCGGTGACGCGGGCGACCCGTTCGACGCCTCCCCGGACGGGCGCGGCACCAAGCCGGCCGCCTCGGGGGACTGCCGTCCCGAGGGCATGACGCCCACCCCGGGCGTGGCGGCGCGGTACTGCGACGTGTACGACGGCGCGGGCCGGGAGTGGGTCGGCAACGACCGGACCCGGCGCGTGGTGGGCTACTTCACCGGGTGGCGCGCGGGCGTGAACGGCGACCCGAAGTACCTGGCGTCGAACATCCCCTGGTCGAAGGTGACGCACGTCAACTACGCGTTCGCCGACGTCAAGGACAACCGGATCAGCATCGGCGACCCGAACGACCCGGCCAACCCGGCGACCGGCCTGAGCTGGCCGGGCGAGAAGAACGCCATGGATCCGTCCCTCCCGTACAAGGGGCACTTCAACCTGCTGAACACGTACAAGAAGCAGCACCCGGCGGTGAAGACGCTGATCTCGGTCGGCGGCTGGGCGGGCACCCGGAACTTCTACGCGATGACCACCAACGCCGACGGCTCGGTGAACCAGCCGGGCATCGACGCGTTCGCCGACTCCGTCAGCGCCTTCCTGGACCAGTACGGGTTCAACGGCGTCGACATCGACTACGAGTACCCGACGGCGCTGCCCAACACCGGCAACCCGCTGGACTGGGACGTCTCCAACCCGCGCCGCAAGGGCCTCCAGCAGGGCTACAACGCGCTGATGAAGACGCTGCGGACCAAGCTGGACCGGTCGGGCGCGGACAAGGGCCGCTACTACCTGCTGACCTCGGCCGGCTCCTCCTCCGGCTACCTCGTGCGCGGGCTGGACGCCGGGCAGGCGCTGCAGTACCAGGACTACGTCAACGTCATGACCTACGACCTGCACGGCTCCTGGAACAAGTTCGTCGGCCCGCAGGCCCCGCTCTACGACGACGGGAAGGACAACGAACTGGCCGACGCCGGGATCTACAACGACCAGGCGCCCAACACGAAGGACTTCCAGAAGGAGGGCTACTTCAACACCGACTGGGCCTACCACTACTACCGCGGCGCCCTGCCGGCCGGCCGGATCAACCTCGGCGTCCCGTACTACTCCCGCGGCTGGCGCGACGTCCAAGGCGGCACCGACGGGCTCTGGGGCACGGCCGCGATGGCGGACCAGGCGCAGTGCCCGCTGGGCACCGGCGGCCGCGGGCCCGCCAACGCGCAGTCCTGCGGGCGGGGCGCGGTCGGCATCGACAACCTCTGGCACGACCTGGAGAACGACCGGGAGGTCGGCGCCGGGTCGAACCCGCTGTGGCACACCAAGAACCTCCAGGACGGCCGCACCCCCGGCTACCTGAGGTCCTACGGCGTCGACACCGGCCTGCCGACCGGGCAGCTGACGGGCACCTACGCGCCGAAGTACTCGGACGCGCTCCAGTCGCCCTGGCTGTGGAACGACGCCAAGAAGGTGTTCCTCTCCACCGAGAACGAGAAGTCGATCGACGCCAAGGCCCGCTACATCGTCGACAAGGGCATCGGCGGCGCGATGATCTGGGAGCTCGCCGGCGACTACGCCCAGCGCCAGGGCGGGGAATGGGGCATGGGCTACGACCTGACCACCCGCCTCGACAACGCCTTCAAGGGCGCCGGCGCCGCCGGCAGCACCAAGGCGGGCGGCCGGCCGCAGCCGGCCGAGGTGATCGACGTGAAGGCCGAACTGGTGGACTTCCCCACCGGGGAGAACGACTTCTACCCCGTCCAGCCGAAGCTGCGGATCACCAACAACTCCGGCGTCACCCTCGCCCAGGGCACCGAGATCGCCCTCGACCTGCCCACCTCGATGCCGCCGATCGTCAAGGACAACGACTACAAGGAGATGAAGGGCCTCGTGCCCGGCCACACCGGCCCCAACACGGGCGGCCTCAAGGGGGACTTCCACCGGCTCACCCTCACCCTCGGCTACTGCGAGGACCTGGCGCCGGGCAAGTCCCGGGACATCGACCTGAAGTACTACCTGCCGGTCACCGGGCCGTCCAACGTGACGTTCAAGATCGGCGGACGGGAGTACGGCTCGACCGGGGACCAGCGCCGCGACGTGCGGACGGTGGCCCCGCCCGCCCCCGCGGCCGGCAGCTCCTGCCAGGCCCCGGACTGGAAGCAGGGCCAGGTCTACCGGCCCGACGGCGGCCGGCTGTGGCGGATGTACGACAAGGGCGACAAGGGCTGGATGTTCGAGTACGGCGACAGCCAGACCGGGAAGCCCATGATGATCGACAACAACCCCGACCAGTCCCGCGCGCACCTCGTGGAGCTGAACGACCAGAACCCCAACCAGTACTGGCGGATCCAGGACGCGGGCGGCGGCCTGTACACCGTCTCCGGCGGCGGCAGGTGCCTGACCGCCACCGCCTCCCGGCAGGACATCGCCTCGCTCGCGTGCAACGGACGCAACGAGCAGAAGTGGCGGCTCGTCCCGATCGCCGACAACGGCAGTGAGGGGGCGCCCGGCGGGCCGAAGCACAACGGCCTGTTCAAGCTCCGCTCCGCGAGCGGCAGCGACATCGAGGTCGCCGGTGGAGCCACTGTCCGGGAGACCCACCTCCTCACCGGCGACCCGGCCGCCTCGACGGCCGCGTTCGTGAAGTACCAGGGCTACTACTGGTACGCCCAGTGGTACACCACCGCCACCCCCGGCACGGCGGAGGCCAACGGCGGCCGGCCGTGGAAGAAGCTGAGCCCGGCGCCGTAGCCCCGTCTCCCGGGACACAGCCGGCCGGCTCCTTCGTCGTCCAGGCCGGTCGGACCGCACCGCCGGGCTGTTCAGCGGGCGCCGCGCCCGGTCGGTGACGGCCCCGGGAGACACCCGGTGCCGTCACCTCCGGAGTGCGTCCCACAACGACCGCAGCGGGGATCGGTGCAGGTATCGGTGCAGGTATCGGTGCAGGGGCGAGGCCGGCCGGCGGTGAGGAAGTACCAGCCGGCGCGCGGCGCTCAGCCGCCCGTCGTGCCGCCGGGCAGCGGGATGACGGTGTCTGCGACGTGGATCATCGCGAGACGGTGCGGCCGGACTGGCTGCCGTTGTTGGTCGGGTACAGGTTCGCCCATGACAGGTTGCACGCGAACTGCCACCACGCGTTGTTCGTCCCTGCGTCGGCCACGTCGTTCCAGTTCCAGCTGTAGGTGTGGCCGCAGGTGTCCCCGGCGGTCAGGTAGAACCGCTCGTCGGTGCGGCCCGCGTTGACGTGCCACCCGACGGTCGGGCCGTTCGCGTACACCTGGTACCACGCGCCGTTGTTGCTGGTGGCGCTGTCGGAGCCGCTGTCGGAGGCGGACGCGGTGCCGACGGATGCGACGCCCACGCCGACCATCGTCGAAGTGACGACGGCCAGGGCGGCGAGAGTCTTCCTGATGCGCATGCTGTGCTCCCTTGGTGGATGAGCGTGTCGATGGCCCGCCCCCGGTGCGTGGACGTCATTGCGTGAAGTGGTGCAGCCGATCACGATGAGGGGGGTGCGCCGGGGGCGCGTACCCATGCCGCTTCCACTCCCTGCCCGCACAGTGGGCCGCCATGCAACTCTCCTTGGTGAACGGCCAGTTCGACGAGGGGGGTGCGGGGCGGCCCGGTCTCAGCATGACCTACTCCGACCGCCGGAGTCACTGCATTCGGCAGACGGACTCGAACTCGGCCGCAGTGGCGCGGCGCCTGCGCTGGTGAACCGGCTTGCCCGGCGGCCGGACGGTCGTCGGGCGCGGTCGTCACCGGCGGTCACAACGGTGGTCCCGGCTACATCCTGCTCGCCTGGTAGAACCCGACGTCGTCTGACGCGGCACGAGCGGCTCCGGGCGGGTGACCCCGCCCACCCGTCCTGGGGGTTCGCGACACCCCAGTTCAAGGCGCGGGGCGCTGGGACCGGACCTGGACCGGTAGCCCCCGGACCTGGAAGCCCCGGGCGGACAGGCGGGCGAATCCAGGGTAGCGTTTCAAATACTCAGAGTGACTGTATAGAGAGGTGAAGCCATGAAACCGATCGGCATGGGAGCCGCAGCGCTCCTCCTTGCCACCGGGACGGTGACCGCCGTTCAGGCCCCGGCCCATGCCGCCGACCCGGCCTACGGCTACACCTGCCCTACCGGCTACTACAGCGAGGAGGTCACGATCGAGAGAGTGTTCTTCGGCGGGGCCTGCATCCCGGATCCTGCCAGCACCGGACCCCGCTACACGTTCCGCGTCGCCGTGCTCACGGAGGGCTTGCCGAGTGGGGACCGTGAGTACGTCGACGCCACCTTGAAATGCGACGAGTTGCAATCCGCCGCCCCCGACGTCGTCGCGTCGCGCTGCGACTTGGTTGACACCGGCCTCACACCCCGGGCGACGGCGAAGGCGTAGGGCCGGCAGGGCATGGACTGATCCGGGGACCAGGGACCGGTCGTCGCGGCGTAGCGGGAGCGAAACAGACCCCCGGGCGGGCGTTCGGGCCACGTCGGGGAGTGCGGTCAAGGCGCCGGAGGCGACGTCGGCGGCCCGGCCGGAGCGGGGGCGTCCGGATTCCGTCGCCGTGGTGATCGCCTGCTGCATGGTGGCGAAGCCGCCAAGGCCCTCGAACGGGTGCTGGTCGCCGCCGGCAGGGCCTGGCCGGCTGTCGGTCGGCGCCCGGGTGTGGTGGCGGAACGGGACCGCCCGGTCGCCGGCTCGGGTGAGGCGGCGACCGGGCGGACGGGGTGTGCCGGGGTGGGCGGTGGGCCGTGCCGCGGGGTCAGGCGGTGGCCCGTTCGGGCTGCTCCGCCCGGCGGTCGGCGGGCTGTGCGGTGGTGGCGGGGGTGTTCTCCCGGGGGGTGGGGAGTGCGGCCATGATCGCGGCGGAGATCACGATGGTCGCTGCCCAGGCGAGCCCGTACCTGCCGACGGGGGTGTCGGAGAGCGGGCCGGCGAACCAGTCGCACTTGGTGAAGGCGAGCCCCAGCAGCAGGGCGAGCACCCAGGACACCATGGCCTGCCAGCAGAAGCCGCCGGTGTACCAGTAGCGGCTGTTCCTGCTGGTGTCCATGAGCCCGGCGGCGTCGTAGCGCACCGCGCGTGAACGGCGCCGGAACATGTCCACCGCGTAGACGCCGATCCAGGCCGAGAAGGAGACGGCGAGCAGGATGAGGAAGGTGATGAAGGAGCCCAGGAAGCTCTTGGCGACCAGCATCAGCAGCAGGCCGCCGACCAGCGAGATCACGGCGTTGATGCTGACGGCCGTGGCGCGCGGCAGCTTGACGCCCATGGTCTGCGCGGTGAAGCCGGCCGAGTACATGGAGAGGCTGTTGATCAGCAGCATGCCCACGATCGCGGTCAGCAGGTAGGGCACGGCCAGCCAGGTCGGCAGCAGGTCGCCGAGGAAGGAGACCGGGTCGGCGGCCTGGGCGAGGCCGGGTGAGGCCACCGCCATCACGGCGCCCATGAGCACCATGGGCACCATCACCAGGCCGGCGCCGGAGACCGTCACGCCGACGATCTTCCTGCCGGAGGCGGCGTGCGGGAGGTAGCGGGCGAAGTCCGGGCCGGTGGGGACCCAGCTGATGCCGCCGGCGGCGATGGTCCCGATGCCGGCGATCATCATCGCGGTGGTGCCCGCGGGCTTGGCGAAGACCTCGCTCCAGTGCATGGTGGCGACCAGGTAGCCCAGGACCAGCACGCTGAAGACGCCGAAGAGGTACGTCGACCAGGTGTTGCAGACGTTCAGCGCCTTGCGGCCCATGCCGGAGACCAGGAAGGTGCAGGCGACGAAGGCGAAGAGCGTGACGACGATCAGCGCGGTGTTGGCCTTGACGCCGAAGAGCAGGTCGAGGACGGTCAGCACGGCGTAGGCGCCGGTGACGGCGTTGATCGTCTCCCAGCCGAACCGGGCGATCCAGAGCACCGCGCCGGGGAAGAGGTTGCCGCGCACCCCGAAGGTGGCCCGCGAGAGGGTCGCGCCCGGCGCCCCGCCCCACTTGCCGGAGACCGACAGAACGCCGACCAGGCCGAACGAGACGAGCGCGGCGCACGCCGCGACGATCAGGACCTGCCAGAAGTTCAACTGGTTGAACACCACCAGGGCGGCGCCCATGGTGAGCAGCAGGACGCTGATGTTCGCGGCGACCCAGGTCGGGAAGAGCTCGCGGACTCTGCCCCCGCGCTCGTGGTCGGGGACGGGTTCGATGCCGCGGGTTTCTATCGCGCCGCCGGTGTCGGCGTTCGACGGGTTGTCCATGAGGGTGGCTCCGTGCGTGTGAAGCGGAGATAAATCGAACAAATGGGGTATTTATGGAACTCTTCGCGCGTAGCGCGGGAGTTGAGTCATCCTACTTTGTCCGCTTCGGTTCCCGGGCCTGGCCGGTACCGGAGGGGAGGACGTCACCCCCGCCCGCGGCCACTCCGCAAACGCTGTAAACGCCGTGAACAGCGCGAACGCCGCGAACGGCGGACCCGGCCCACGGCCAGGTCCGACGCGCTCGCGGCGTTCGCCGAGGAGGAGATCAGGGCCGGGATGCGCCGCCGGCCCGGGAGCGCGCAGGCCTGACCGGGCGCCGCCTGGTCCAGGCGCTCAGCGCGCACCCGGGAGGTCTCACCTGGGTCTCACCTGGTGAACAGCGAGCTGCCGCTGACGACGCGGGTGGTGCCGTCGGCGAGGGTGACGGTGACCGTGTCGGGGACGGCACGGTGTGACATCGTCCCGGGCCACCAGGCGGTCCAGCGGCCGTCCGCCACGGTGACCTGGAAGGTGCGTCCGGCGACCTGCATGGTGATCGCCTTCACGCCGGCCCCCACGGAGCCCTGCGCGTAGTTGAACATGGCGTCCCCGTCGCCGTGGGAGCCGCCCGTGTCGTAGGTGACCGCATCGGCCGCCACGTTCTTCACCGGGTCGATCGCCTCCCACAGGCCGCTGGTCTCCGAGGCGACGTAGCAGAGCATGGCCTTGCCGCCGCGGTTGACGACCATGGAGGCGACCTTGCCCCGCAGGTCCGCATTGGTGATCTTGACGGGTGCCCCGGCGCCCGGGCCGTCGGCCATCCGGTCCAGGCACCACTTCTCGGCGGTGGCGCCCGGGCCCGTCGAAGCGGCCAGCGGTGTCGGGACACCGGTCCAGCTGGCCAGCTCCGCGGAGCTCAGCGGCCCGCTGGCGCCGCCCCGCGAGGACTGCGTCACGGCCACGGCCACGACCGTACCCACGACGAGCGCACCGGCGAGGGTGACGGCCAGCCGCCGCCGAAAGCGCGGCCTGGCGGGGGCCGGGGCGGGGGTGGAGGTTGGGGCGGGGGTGTCGAGGTCGATCTGGCGCATCAGGCGCTCCCGGTGTAGGGCGTGGCGTCCTGCGGGGAGGTCGCGCTCGGCCGGCACGGGCACCTGCCCGAGCAGTTCCGCGCGCTCGACCGGCTCCGGCCGCTGTCCGGCGTTCACTGGTGTACCTCCTTCGTGGACGGGGCCGCACTCGCGGACCCACCCTGGATCTGGTTCCGGCCACGGCCGGGTTCCACTTTTTTCCGCTGCGCCCGGCGCTGGGCCGTCTCGGCGAGGCGGTGCAGCCGGGTCCGGGCCCGGGACAGGCGTGAGCGTACGGTGCCCACCGGTACGCCCAGGGCCTCGGCGGCCTCCTGGTAGTCCAGGCCCGCCCACACGCACAGGGCCAGCACCTCACGGTCCGGGCGGCGCAACCGCGCCAGCGACTGGTGCAGGACCGCGATCCGCGCCGCGTCGTCGATCCGCCCGGCCACCTCCTGCGCGAAGTCGGGAACGTCCTCGCGGGCCGGCGGGAGCTGCGCCAGTACCTGCCAGTGCCGCCGGGCGGCCCGGCGCTGGTTGCTGACCAGCTTCGTGGCGATGCCCAGCAGCCAGGGCCGCAGCGACCCGCCCTCCGCCTCGACCCGGTCGTGCCTGCGCCAGGCTTCCAGGAACGTCAACGACATCACGTCCTCCGCCGTCGACCAGTCCCCGGTGAGCCGGAACACGTGGTTGTACACCGCGCGCGCATACGTGTCGAAGAGCCGGCCGAACGCGTCCCGGTCACCGGCCCGCACCCTCGCGCGCACATCTCGATCTGAAGAGTCCACGCCCCCTATCTGGTGCCCCGCCCGCGCGGGTTCCTATGACCTGCGTCACCCGCGGAGCGCGCCTGGCCGCTCTACCGGCCCGCCCGGCCATCGTCGGAGCGATCGCCTGCACGGCGATCCCGCGCATCCGGTCGAAGGCCTCGGGCGGATCGTCGTGGTCCCCGAACTCGCGGGCAAGGCCGCGCCCGCGCACTTCGCCCCGCATGCCGGCCGCCTCGGCATCCAGCCCGCCGGCTGGTACCGGGCGAGTGGCGGGCAGTCCGTGCTCAGGCGGTTGCGTCGAGGGCCGGGGGCTGCCAGTTGTACGTCCGGGCGGAGCGGTTGAGCAGGGTGCGGGCCGGGAGGAGGCCGGCGAGGGTGAGGGCGGCATCGCGCAGGCGGGTGGCGGCGGGGGTGCGGAGGGCGACGAGGCCGCCGGTACGGCGGGAGCCGGTGACGATGGCGGTGGTGCGCGGGAGGCGTGCGGCGGTGTAGGCGGGGAGCGTGGTGGCCGGGTCCGCGCCGGGGGTCAGGGCGGAGGCGAGGACGACGGCGTCCTCGATGGCCTGGCAGGCGCCCTGGCCCTGGAAGGGGCACATGGCGTGGGCGGCGTCGCCGAGGAGGGCGACCCGGCCCTGGTGGTAGGTGGGCAGGGGGTCGGCGAGGTCCCAGACGTCGTGGCGCAGGACGCGCTCGGGTTCCGCGAGCGCGAGGAGTTGGGGTACGGGCGCGCACCAGGTGCCGAACCTGCGCAGGAGTTCGGCCTTCTCGTCGCCGTCGGCGGCGCGGGCGCCGGCCGGGGCGAGGGCGGCGCCGTACACGTAGACCCGGCCGTCGGCGAGCGGGACGACGCCGGCGAGCTGTCCGCGTCCCCAGACCTCGCCCACGGCATCCGGCCGGCGGGTGGGGGACACGACGGTGCGCCAGGTGGTGAAGCCGCTGTAGCGGGGGCCGGGGTGCCGGGGGAAGAGCAGCGCGCGGGTGGCGGAGCGGAGGCCGTCGGCGGCGACCACCAGGGCGGCGGGCCGCTCCCCGTCGGGGGTCCGGACGACGGCTGGTCCGGTGGTGCTTCCTGGGGTGCCCCCGGTGGCGCTTCCGGTGGTGCCTCCGGGGGTGCTTCCGGGGGTGACGAGGGCGGCGGGCGAGTTGGTGCGGACGGTGCCGTCCGGAAGGGCGTCGACCAGGGCGGCGATGACGTCGGCGCGGGCGACGGCGGCGATCGTGTCGCCGAAGCAGGCCTCGAAGGTGGCGGTGTCGGTACGGGCGAGCCAGCGTCCGGAGGGGTGGCGCAGGCCGACGGCGGGATGGGGGGTGGCGAGGGCGCGCAGGCGTTCGCCGATGCCGAGCCGGTCGAGGGCACGCAGGGCGTTGGGGGCGAGGGCGAGTCCGGCGCCGACGGGTTCGAGCGAGGCGGCGCGCTCGTGGACGGTCACGGGGATGCCCTGGCGGTGGAGGGCGAGGGCGGCGGAGAGTCCGCCGATGCCGCCGCCGATGACGATTGCCTGGTACGCGCCCATGAGTGAACTCCTCTCCCGGCACTACGGCTGTAGTGACCATGTCCCGCACCGTACTACACCTGTAGTTGGGATGGGATAGTGTTGGCGTGAAGGGGGTTCGGGCCCGCCCCGGGTCGGGACCCCCTGAAGAGAGAGGCCAGGACCGGATCCATGACACCGCCGCGCCCGACGCTGATCGCCGACGCCGCCATCGCCCTGATCGCCGAGCGCGGCCTGCGCGGGCTGACCCACCGCGCCGTGGACGAGGAGGCCGGACTGCCCGCCGGCTCGACCTCGAACCTCGCCCGGACCAGGGCCGCCCTGCTCGACCTCGCCCTCACCCGCATCGTCGAACGCGAGACCGGAGGCCACCCGCTCATGGCCGGCGGGCCCCAGCCGGACTGCTGCCCGCGCCACCTGCTCACCCAGGGAGTGGCCGAGCTGCTGTACGGCGCGCTCACCACCGGGCGCAGGCTCACCCTGGCCCGCCTCGAACTCGCCCTGGAAGCCACCCGCCGGCCCGAACTGCGCGCCGGCTACGACCGGCTGGGCGCGCGCTTCACCGACACCGCTGCCGCCCTGCTGGCGCAGAGCGGCTCGGCCGACCCGGCGGCCGACGCCCGACGGCTGATCCGCTGGTGCGACGGGCTGCTGTTCAACGCCACAGCGGGAAGCGGACACTGGCACGTGCCGACACCGGAGGACCTGTGCGGCGAGGTGGCACACTACCTCGCCGCACTGCTCGACCGGGACTGACCGGCCGGGACTGACCAGTCGGGACTGACCGGCCGCCGCGGACGCAGGCCCTCGACGCGGCGGGCTTCGGCTACCACCGCTGCTTCAGTTGGGTGTTCGCTGTTTCCGCCAGCGGGCCTGGTGGAAGATCGGTTCGACGGCGACCACGCAGAACGCGTGCATGGGCTGGTCCGTGCCCCTGGGGTCGAAGAAGCCCACCATGTCGCCGAGGAAGCTCTCGCCGTGCTGATGGACGTGGGGGTCTTGGGCGACGCGGTCGCCGGCGGCGGTGAGCCAGTCGCCGATCCAGAACAGCAGCTCGGCACGGGCGGTGATGACGATCGTCGCGGCGTACTCGGCGAAGCGGGCGGGGTGGCGATCGGCTCGGCGACGGACGTCGTCGGGACGGTCGGGAGACCGTGCCGCTGGGGCGGTCACCCTCAACGGCACCGAGGCGCGGCGCATCCTGTGCCGCAGATCCGGCCAGTCGGACGGCCGCAGTCCCGTGTCCTCACGGGCCAGGAGCATGGGCATCGGATGGGTGTCGCCGCCGGCGGAGGCCATCGGATGGGCGCCCGGTGGGACCGGAATGTAGATCGCGCTGTGCGGGCTCGCCGCGGCGACGCGGAACAGAGCGCCGAGCCGAAGGAGATCGGCGCGGCTTGCGCCCAGATACCCGACTCGGTAGTCGGGCGGGCGGACGAAAGTGTTGCGGAGCATGGGACCAGTGCTCAGGATCCGGCTGAGCCCGGATTCGGGATCGGCAACAGGGTGGCTCGTCACCCGCAACCGCATCCGACCGTCGCCAACCCCCATGCGCCAAGTACAACACGCGCGCCAGTGGCCTCAAGCTCCTTTTTTGCGAAGCCCTGGGAGCCCCTCGCGGTGCGGAGCACAACCATGGTCCCGACGGACCTCGACAAGCCCGTCGGCCGCCTCTCCGTCGGCCGTGAACTGCGGTTGGAACCGGGCCGGAGCGCAGACCCGGCACCGGTACGAGGACGAGACGTCGTTACCGGAACCTGACGGTACCGATGGAAGAGCGAAACGCGCCCCAGACCAGGACCTGACGTTCTGTTCCTACAGTGCCGGATATCCGCGACGCGCGGGGCGGACCGCGGCCGCCCCCCGCGTACGGACCGCACCTGAACACGAACCGCACCCGACCGAGATGGGCAACGATGTCAGCCACACGCCGAGAACTCCCCCGCGGCCTCTCCGCCGCAGCCGCCCTCCTGCTGAGCGCGACCACGGCAGCGGCGGTGCTGCTGCCCACCGCGGCCTTCGCCGCGGAACCGGACTCCGTCACCTCGCACGCCGGCGCCACGACCGCCCAGGAGCGCAGCCGGATCGACGCCTACTGGACCGCCGCGCGAATGAAGCTGGCGGGCGCCATGGTCCCCGAGATCACCCCCGTGCCCGAGGACGACACCACGCCCGACGATCCGCGTCCGTTCCCGCCGAACACGCCGGACCCCGGCGCCGTCTGGACCCACGGCGGTGCGGTGGACCGGAGCGTCGGCCGGCTCTTCTTCACCTTCTCCGACGGCTACGACGGCAGTTGCACCGCGACCGTCGTCAACAGTGCGAACCGCAGCACCGTCGTCACCGCGGCGCACTGCCTGCGGGGCGTCGGGGCTCCCGCCGCCGACGACACCTGGCAGCACAACCTCTACTTCGTGCCCGGCTACCGCAACGGGACGAAGCCGCTCGGCGGATTCAGCATCAAGTCGATGGCCACGTCCTCCCGTTGGGACGCCGATCCGGGCAGCACGACCTCGAACGACGTCGCCGTCGCCGGCTACGACACCGGGGTCCTCGTGGCGAACCCGTCAGCCGAGGGGCGCCGGATCGCGGACGTCACCGGAAGCCAGCGGATCGCGTTCACCGAGCCCGCGGCGGGCGAGTTCATCCACACCTTCGGCTACCCGAAGGACCGGCTCAACGACCCCAGCGCCAAGTACGCCGGTTCACGCATGATCCACTGCGCCGGACCGGACCGGCCGGCCCCCAAGGCGCCCCTGCTGTGGGGCGAGTCCTGCGACATGGCGCACGGGGCGAGCGGCGGCCCGCACTTCGCCCGCTTCGACACCCGGACCGGCGCCGGCACCGTCGTCGGCGTCACCACCACCACGGATGACCTCGCGGGCGGGCAGCCCGGCACGCTGTACGCCACCCGCCTCGGTGACAGTGCCCACCGCCTCTACAGCTGGGCCCAGGCGCGCTACTGACTTCGGCGCTTCGGGGTGATTGGCCTGTTCGTGTAGCTGACTGACGGTCCTCTGCGCGCTATGCCGTAGGTATGCGATATGCGGATGGGGGCGGGCTGACGGCGAAAGGTCGCCAGCGTCGCGAGGAGGTGCGGCTGGAGGCCGCCGGGTTGTTCGCCGATGGGCTGGGGCCGCCGGAGGTTGCCCGCAGGTTGCGGGTGAGCTCGAAGTCGGCCTGCCTGTGGCTCTGCGGCTCATTCGTGAACCGACCTGATGACCTCAGCCATTGCTCTCCTCTTGATCGGAAGTTGCGGTAGTTCTCGCCAGAAGCCCGGCGGGGTAGGCCCCGAACTGTGATTTCGGGGTAAGCACCATCCCCTTGGCTCAGGGCAATGACACCATCCGCGTCCGGGCCGGCCTGGACTCGCAGCTGTTCGACCTGACACTTCTTGTCAGCAATGTGCCGCAGGCTCTCCTGCAGGCCGGCGAGTTCGCCGAGCCACTGCATTCGTTGGGTCTCCCCGGGGCGGCGGGTGTTGATCTCGATCTCAAGCAGCCTGGGCTCTTGGACGAGGTCGAGACGGAGCATGGGGCACCTGACACGGGCTCATCCGAACTATGGCCTGTTGTGAAAGTGCTGGTCACAGCCATTCGTTGATGGCTGTGACCAGCACGGTCGCTTCGTAGCGGACGGCAGGTTTGTCGTATCTCGTAGCGGCGGCCCGTGGCGCTTGAGTTGGCGGCTCCTTCTGGAGGCCCCCTTTTCGCCGCCCCGGCGGCCTGCTGATGGGTCCGGTACGGAGGCCGCCCTGTCTTCTCACCCGCCGGCAGCAACTCCTCCAGTCGGATCCACTGTTCGTCCGTCAGGCCTCCGCGCCCCGCGCCAAGATCATCACAAACCGCGATCAGAGTTTCCAGGGTGTCGACGAACGGCTCCTCGCCGGCGTCATCGCCCGTCCCCGGCACGTAGTTCGGTGGCGATCTGGCGCCGGCCGGCGACCAGCGCCTCCAGCACCACCGCGACGCAGGCCACCAGCGCCAGGCCCACCGTGGGCAGTAGCACCGGCACCACCGTGGGCGACAGGGCGTTGCCGACCTCGTCGGCACCGACCAGCGTGGAGATGTCGAAGGCCGAGCCGAGCAGTCCGACCGCCGCCGCGGCGACCAGACCGCCGCCAACGGCCGCCGCCAGGGCCTGTGGCAGTGCCTCGGCGATGATCAGTGCCAGCCCCTGCCGGGGCCGCAGACCCATGGTCCGCAACCGGGCGAGCACCGCCGCGCGGTCGGGCGCGGCCTGGAACAGCGTCAGCAGGGCGGCGAGCAGGGCGAACCCCGCGCCGGCGAACGCCGCGTACCGGAACAGCCGCCCGGCGGCCTGCTGCAACGGGTCCTCGGCGAGCTGCGCGGCGTACTCGCGGCTGCTGCCCACCGTGTACCCGGGAGGCAGCCCGTGGGTGCCCCGGCCCGCGGCCGCGGCGTCCTCCGCGATCAGCTTCGTGATGCCCGTCGGCTGGGTCAGGCCCCGCTCCAGGAGCGTCGCCCTGACCTGGTCGGGGTCGAAGTCGCCGACGCCGAGCCACTTGTTCATCCGGCCGAGTTCGGGCAGGCGCTGCGCGGCGGGACCGGCGGGCACCACGACGAACGGCAGACCCGGGTCCGGCAGGGCCGGGGTGGCGGTGACGACCCCTGCGACGGTGGTGAGCAGGTCGTTACCGGTGAGCAGGTGCACCTTGGGCGTGCCGGTGGCCAGCCGCCCGGCCAGGTCACGGCTGAACAGTGCGGGCACCGGAGTGTCGGCGCCGCCGGGGGCACCGGCGAGCTGCGCCGCGTTGAACTCGCCGGCCCCGATGCTCCGGGCGATCTCCGCGTACGCCCGCGGCTCCGCGACCACCAGGACGGCCTTGGTGTAGTCCTGGTCGGCGCCGATGAACAGGGCCCTGGAGTCGACGCGGACCCCGGTCGAGGTCCGGACTCCCGGCAGTTCGGCGGCGGCCTTGGTGAACGACTCCGGCAGGGTGGCGTAGTCCGGGACGGTGATGGCGATGTCGCCGCCGGTCGCGGCCCGCGCGGCACGCATCCGGCTGTGCTCCACGGTGTCGAGCACGGTGGCGCCGAAACCGGTCGTGGTGACGGCGATCAGCAGCGCGAGCACCGGCAACGGGGACCGCCGCCGACGACCCGAGCCGTCGCGGGCGGCACGGGCCAGGCCCAGGAACCCGATCAGGCCGCGGCCGCGCTTCGTGAGTGCGGCCAACCGCCCGAACACCACCGGCACGATCCGGGCCAGCAGCAGCCCGCCGGTCACGGCGAGCAGCAGCGGGGCGGCCGCCAACAGCGGGTCCACGTCGGACCCGGCGTGGCCGACGCCGCGTCGGCGGACCTCGGCCACGGCCACGACGGTGACGGCCACAACGGCGAGTTCGCCGATCACCCGGCGCAGGGTGCCGATCACCCGGCCCCGGCCGCGGGCCACCCGCTGACGCGACCACAGCAGGGCGACACGGGCCGGGAAGGCCAGCAGGGCGAGCAGCGTCGCGGCGAGGGCCGCCAGTACCGCGTGCCCCCACCGGGGGGTGGGCAGCAGCACGGCGAGCAGCGTCCCGAGCGCGGCGGCGGGCAGGACGGTCACCGCACCCTCGCCGAGCAGACGCAGCACCACCCCGCGGCGTGAACCACCGCGGGCGTACAGCAGCCGGATCTCGGTGGCGCGCCGGTCGGCGCCGAGGACCGCGGCCAGGAGCAGCACCACGGTGGCGACGCCCGCGGCACCTGCCGGTCCGATCGCGCTCAGCGCCATCGCCGCGTGGTAGCGGGCGGCCGCCCGGGCGAGGACGTCGGGCAGGAAGGAGCTGATGCGCAGGTCCGCGCGCTTGGTCGCGGCGACCAGCGCCGTCGCGGCCTGTCCGGTCAGGAAGGGCTGGACGGCGGCGCGGATCCGGTCGAGCCGGTCGGCCCGCAGGGAGCCGGGGTCGACGGGCAGCCGCCAGAAGTCCTCGACGGTTTGGCCCCAACCGGTCAGCGCAGACAGGCTTGCGCCGTCGACGAAGCCGGTGGTCCGCCAGCGGTTGTCGCCGTTGGTGCCGAGGTTCAGGCAGGCTCGGTCCGGGCAGCCGAGGCCGTCCCAGAACGGGTCGAGCGGATCCTTGACGCGGTAGAAACCGGTCACCACGGCGGTCCGCCGCCCCGTGGGTCCGCCGGTGCCGCTGTCGACTACATCGCCGAGCTTGATGCCGACGGTGTCGGCGGCCGTCCGGCTCAGCACGATCGGCAGCGGGCCGGCGGCGGGCGCGTTGCCCGGCCACGTGCCGTCGGTGAGGGTCACGCGGTCGGCAAGGCCGTGCAGGTAGGCCAGGGAGAGCCCCGGGGCGGTCTCCTCGGCGAGCCGTGCGTACCCCGGGTTGTACATGTCGTTGAACGCGGTGCGGGTGCCGTGGGCCAGGCCCGACCGGGAGAGCGGGAGCTCCCTGCCGACCCGCGCGACGAGCTCCCGCTGCACGGCGTCGAGGCCGTCGGCGGTGTCGGTCGGCCGGGCTCGGGAGGCGGCGTGCAGGCTGGTCGGATAGATGCCCTGGTGGCTCACGTAGTCCGCGAGCGCCGCGTCCGCGTTCCGGTCCGCGACCCGGGGGAAGGCCGCCGCCAGGAAGACCGTGACGAGCACGAGGGCCGCCGTGAACAGTGCCGCGAGCGGACTCGCGCGCAGCCTGGCGCGGACCCAGTGCGCGGGGCGGAGGGCGGGCCCGGGGGTGCCGGCTTCGGTGGTCACATCTCCTCCACGTGATGCGGCTGGGCGACCGCCTTTCTGCTTCCTACGGTGGAGTCCACCGGACGCGTTCATCGCTTCGGTCCGTGCGCAGTTCAGCTGCGGACGGACAAGGCCGAGGGGCACGTCGGCGTTCGGATCAACGCCGACCGATCGCCGGATGACCGACGATGCTGTCAGATCCGACCGGGAGGCGGAAGGGATCTTCGCGAATCAATTCCGGTCCCGCCGGGATCCGTTGGACTTCTCTCCGCTACCTACAGGTCGAGCGGACAGCCCTTGACGCTGACACCAGCCGACATGTCGTCGGACGGCCAGCCACCCGGGTCAGGGGAGAAGCGGCCGGACGGCCAGCCATTCCTGAAGCTGGTCGTGACTGCGACCGGGTCGTAGGTGTCCGATGATCAGGTCGAGGTGACCGGTCAGGTTCTTGAGGCGGCGTAGCTCACCGATCTGCTCGGCAGGCAGGGCCCGCCAGCGGGCGCCCAGAGCGCCGGCCTTCGCAGGACTCAGGGTGAGCTCGGCGAGGGTGTCGGCGGCGAGAACGTCAGGGTCCCAGTCGGGGGCCTGGGCATCGGGGCAGAAGCGGTCGATGATCCACGCCCGGAGCATGAAGTCGTTCTGGGCCATACGTGCCTGTTCCCGAGGGCCGTCGCCGTGCAGGCGCGCGTTGACCCGCAGGGACAGCTTCGCCCATTGCTTGCGCTCCTCCGGTCCGAGACCATCCTCGGAGTGGTACGCGCGCAGGGCGCTGATCTCCCGGACGCCCTCCAACTCGCCACGGTGCCGACCAGGACGTTCGGCGAACGCGGTGAGCTGGTCGAACGTCAACACGCTGAGGTCTTCGGCCGGTTCACTTGCCGAGGCGGTGTCCATGGACATCAGCCTGTACCACTGAACGACTGACCGCTCGGCCGGCCTCCCCGGTCAGCGTCCGAGCGGGGCGACCGGGGTGGCCGGGGCGGCCTGTGCGACAGGCCAGCGGGGGCCGCCCGGGCTGCCCTGCCACGCCCACTGCTTCTCGGGGGTGACGGTGATCCCGTAGTCGTACAGTTCCGGCGAGCCGAGCGCCTCCCACTGGGACCAGGCGGTCATCACCTCGTCGCCGATCCGCCGCGGCCCGCCCTGGAACAGCACCGCGCCCCCGTCACCGTCCGCGGACAGCGCCGCCCACGAGCGGTCGCCGTCGTGGAACCAGACGTTGGCACCGTCCTCGCCCCGGCCCGTCAGAACGACGGCGTCCGGGACGGCGACCCGCACCGCGAAGCGCAGGTGCCAGTCGTCGGCCAGCGGCGCCGGATCGCGTTCCACGACCCGCCGCACCTCGGGCCCGCCACCCTCGCGCACCGCCGTGTACGTGGCGTGGTCACCGCGCGTCGGAGCCGGCCCGCGCCGGTCGGCCATGAACTGGGCCAGGCCCTGCACCCAGCCCGTCGCGCTGCGCCCGTCGTCGGCAACGGTGAGGGCGACGTGGCCGAGCCTGCCCCAGGGGTAGACGATCCAGCCGCCCGGCTTCGTCGCCTCCACCCAGCCCCACGGGACGGCCTCGACGGCGTAGGTGGCGTGGAGCCGGTCGACCCTGGCGCCGCCGGGCGGCCCCGCGTGGGTGGCGTCGCCGGCCAGCACCTCGGCGTCGACCCCGGCGGCCCCCAGGCGCCCGCGGGCGAACGCCGCCAGCCGCTCGTCGACCTCGGTCGACACCACCCGACCGGGTCCGGCCCGCCAGGCCGCCAGAGCACAGGTCCAGCCCTGCCCGCCGCCGACGTCCCACACCGTGTGCCCGGGCTCCAGCATGAGGCTGTCCAGCATGTCCGCCACCACGCCGGGCGCCGACAGACTGGAGGACGGCAGACCGTCGGTGACCTGGGTGATCGCCGCGCCGTTGACGTCGCCGTACAGCTCGTCCGCCCACCCGCCCGCATCAGTGGCGCGGTCCATCGCCACGTAGGCGCATTCGTCCCAGCGCCACAGCCGATCCGGTGCGAACAGGTCGCGCGGCAGCGCGGCCATGGCCTCCCGCAACCACGGCGAGTCCTCGGGCCACGCCCCGCCCTGCTCCATCGCCGCGTCCATCCGCACCCGACGCTCCACCAGGTCGGCGTCCGGGCTCACGACTTCTTGTGCTTCCCGCCCGACGGCGGCGCGGGAGGCACCTGCCCGTCCTGGTTGCCCGGCGGCGGGCTCCCCTTCTCAAGCGGCGCCGGCGGCTTCTGGTGATCGCCCATGCTGCTCCCCTTCCACGTACACGCTGACTGGCCGACCATCCTGGCGCAGCCCGGCGCCGGCTGGTAGACGGCGTGCGGTCGCACTTCGAGGGCGTGCGGGTCTCGGGCGCGCGCATCCCGGGAGCGCGGCCAGGTGCAGGCAGAGCCGGAGCCCGACGTGCCGCAGACAGCTCCCGCCGGGCGCCTCGCCGCACCGCAAGTACGGCGACGGAGCCCGCCGGGCCGCGGCAAGCCGTCAGCGGCGGTGGGCCGCACATGTCATCGCCCTCGTGCTGCCGGCGGCGCAGGCCCGCGAGGCACGGTGGCTTCGCTGGGCAGCGGGACTGGTGCCCGGTGTGCGGCGGGATCCTCCAGGCCGGGTTCGGGACCGGCTCTCGCTCAGTTCGCCGGCCGCGTGGAATGCTGCCCGGCATGATCAACTCTCCTGATACCGAAGCGCCGGGTGGGGCCTGGTCGTTCGCGGCGGCGCGTGAGCCGGCCGAGTTCCCCCTCGTCGGGGTCAACGGTGTGCCCGGTGTCGGGCACGCCGGGGACGGGAGGCGGACCCTGTGCGGGATCCGTGGCCAGTACCTGACGTTCTTCCTGCACCACTTCGAGCCGCAGGACCTGGCCTCGTGCCGGAAGTGCCGGGCGCTGGCCGAGGCGGCGCCGTCACGGCCGTGCGGGCAGGAGCGCCTGCACGACCTCCTCCTCCAGGAAGCCGACGACGGGCCGCTGCGGACAGACCTGCTCGCCGCGCTGCGCCGGGGCGCGCGGATCGCGTTCTGGGGCACCGGCCCGGCACACGGCCCCACCCGGTCCTACGCGCGGCTCGACCGGATGACGGAGGCGGCCGGCCCGGCCGCCGAGGCGCTCGCGGCGGCCGGCACCTCCGTCACGCTGGCCCGCGTCGAGGACACCGACCAGCAGTACCTCGTCGTCCTGCCGCCCGACGGCCGCGCCCGCATCGCGCGCGGCCCGGCGACCTCCTCTCCCGGTGCCTCGCCCAGCCCTCCTGCGGCGCCACCGCCCCCTCGGGACGCAGCGCAACCGGGCGACGGGCGGGACGGCCCGTGAGGCCTGCCCCGGTCCCGGCCGGCGCGAACCGTTCGGACCGACTCGACCGGCCGTTGCCTGGCCGCCGTCGACCCTTTCGTCGCCGACCGGACCGAGGAGAACCGGACCGTGGTGCGGGAGGCGTTCCTGGCCATCCCGGCGCCTCGTAGCGCCGATACGCGCTGGGCGACGTGGACAGAAAGGACGCACCGCTTCGGGTGCTGGTGACAGGGCCCGGGCGTGGCAGGGCAGCCCGGCTCCGGCCGGGAGCTGTCCGATACTGCGCAGGGCGGCAGTCACGGGATGGCCATGGGCGACGTGGGTGGTGTCTACGTCTTCGTCTGCCGTGCTTGCCCCCGCTGGCCCACGATCCACCGGTACGACTGCTGAACTCCCGCGAGTCGTGGCGTTGCCGGCCTGCGGTGCTGGCACACCGGCCCGAGCGCTCCCGCAGTCGCTCGGGGTGCGGGCTGAACCTGCCGACCGGCAGGTGGGGCTCGATCATCGTCCGCTGGTTGTACGCGAGTTGGCGACGCGTCACAGCCCACAGTCCTCCCTGTTCCGCTCTCGGAGGAGGGTGGAACCACAAGGCTGGTCACGACCTCACACAGGCCCTCATTCCCGCTCGTCGTGGCGGTTGGTGAACCAACGAGGTCCGCCATCCCGTTGAGACATGTACCTGACCGCCCTCCGATCGAGAGTTGGCTGCCATGACCTCGAAACGTGTTGTCCAGTCCTCCGTACTGACCGCCGTCCTGGCGCTGAGCGCCGGCTTGGCCCTGGCTCCCGCGGCGCAGGCCGCCGCCCCCTACGCCGGAACAGCGCAGTCGGCCACCCCGGCGGCGTCCGCCGGCTACGCGGTGCGCAGCACCAAGGTCACCCTGTCGAACCAGACCAGCAGCATGCTCTACCTCGGCTCGGCCACCCTGGCCCACGGGTGCTGGACCGCCGGCAGTCCCCTGCCCCCGAGCTACATCCTGCCGAACGTGGCCCCCAGCTGGAAAACCGAGTCGTGCGGGTTCCTGACGGGTACCGAGGGGCAGATCAGCTTCGGCGTGGACACCTGGAACGGGTTGATCCACTGGAGCAATCCCTATGCCGGGTCGAACATCAACGAGTGCACTGTCGGCGCGGGCCTCACGTGTGAGGTGATCGGCGGCAAGGGGAACACCGCCGAGGTCACCTTCGTGGTGCGGCGCGCCTGAGGCCCGACCACGCCTGGTCGTGCGGAAGCTGCCGTCCTCGCCGTCGCCGCCCGCCATTCGTCCTGCCACGATTGCGACTTGATCGGGCGTCAGATCCATCCGGGCGGGCTGTCGGAACCGTCTCGGACAGCGCGCCGGTTCTGAGTGGACCTCTGCGGGCGGCGACCGCGGTCCGGCTGCGCCGCGCCGGCCGCGGCGGCATCCGCACGCCCTTGCTGCATCCGCATTCCGCGCCAGGGCTGCCAGGGCGTGACGTTCCCGGTCGTGGACGGAATGAGGATCGGCTGCCGCCCCTGAGCCGAGCACCGCCTCAAGAGTGCTAACTTAGGCAAGCCTAACCAAGAAGCGCGACCACACAGCCCAGGGGGGCACCATGGCAGACCAGCCGACCCGCCGGACACCGCAGGCCCGTGAAGCACAGGTGCTGCGCACCGAGCGGATCACACCGCACATGGTGCGCCTGGTCCTCGGCGGTGCGGGGTTGGAGGACTTCGACGCCACCGAGTTCACCGACCACTACGTCAAGGTGCTCTTCACGCCCGAGGGCGTGAGCTACCCGGAGCCCTTCGACATGGCGCGGATCCGCGAGGAGTTCCCGCCCGAGCAGCGGCCGATCACCCGGACGTACACCGTGCGGGCCTGGGACCCGGCCCTGCGCGAGCTGACCATCGACTTCGTGGTGCACGGTGACGAGGGCCTGGCCGGGCCATGGGCGGCCCGCGCACAGCCCGGCGAGACGGTGCGCTTCCTGGGTCCCGGCGGCGGCTACGCCCCCGACCCGAGTGCCGACTGGCACTTGCTGGTGGGCGACGAGAGCGCGCTGCCCGCGATCGCCGCGGCGCTGGAACGGATGCCGGCCGATGCCGTGGTGCACGCCTTCGTCGAGGTCGCGGACGCCGCGGAGGAGCAGAAGATCGTCTCGCCCGCCGGGGCCGAGATCAGCTGGCTGCACCGCGGCGCGCGCCCGGTGGGCGAGGCGCTGGTCGAGGCGGTGGGCGCGCTGGAATTCCCCGCCGGGGCGGCATCCGCGTTCGTGCACGGCGAGGCAGGCTTCGTGAAGGAACTGCGGCGCCTGCTGCGCGTGGAGCGGGGCATCCCGCGCGAGCGGATGTCGGTCTCGGGCTACTGGCGGTCAGGTCAGAGCGACGAGGCCTGGCGGGCGGCCAAGCGCGAGTGGAACGCCCAGGTGGAGGCCGAGCAGGAGCAGGCCGGGCGGGAGTCGACCGGCTGATCCGCGCCGCCGGGTAGCCGCCCGTGTTGCGTGGACGCGGAGACCGTGGTCGCCCCGCGCGAGTTCGCCGGCGACGGCCACCGTCGGAACGCGGAACTCGTCGAGTACACACCCGACGGGGAGGCGGTCCTGGCCGGCGGCGCGGCGCTGCTCGGAGCGCGGGTGGAGGCGACGGCCGACGGTTTCGTGACGGGCCTGAGGTTGGTCAGGGCGGCGCTCGGGTTCCTCGGCGGTCAGGAGCTGCAACTCGACCTGGCGGAGTTCGGCTTCAACCTGACGGTCCCTCTCAGTCCGGGCCCGTCGGGATGTCCGACGGGCCCGAAGGGTGCTGGCGAGCGCAGGCATCCACCTGGTGCGGGGATCGGTCCCGGGCCGGGTGTGCGCAGTCCAGCCGGGCGGCGGCAGGGCGGCTTCACACCTGGAAGCTCTGGATGTCCGATGTCGTGCTCGTGAAGCCGTTGGTCGAGATGACCCTGACCTGAACCTGTGTCCCCGGGGGGAACTGGCTGTGGTCGATCGTGATCGTCGGGTTCTTCAGGCCGACCCCGACGGTCTGCCAGGTCCGTCCGCCATCCGTGCTCACCTGGGTCGCGAAGGTCTGACCGTCCTGCGGGGCCGGGCCGAAGTCCAGGGCCAGCCCGACGTTCCCGTCCTGTGCCGTCGTCGGACGGGCGCCGCGTAGGGCCGGGGCCGGGGCTCCGGGGCGGAAGGTGTCCACGACCTGCCCTCCGACGAGCAGTTCGACGGACGCCGGATCGGCCCCCACCGGGAGGACCGCGTCGACCAGTCCGGTGCGGTCCTGCCCCGGCTCCGGGTCCGACGACAGCTTGACCGTGACCGGGAAGTCCTGCGGGGGTGCACCGCCTGCCTGCTGGATCCGCAGCACCACCGGCACCTCGCCGTCCGGGCCGGCGCCGTCAGGCTGCCCGGCCCGTCCGGCGGGGGCCGGCTGGGCCGGCTGGGCCGGTTGTCGGGCCGCGGCCGACACCGGATTGACGAAGCGGATGTCACCGGCGCGCTGGGTGAGGTTGACGGTCCCGATCACGCTGACGAGCTGCCCGGTGTCGGGCCCCGCTCCCCGTGCCGCTTCGTCGGCCGCCGGCATCGGGGCCGCCGCGGTGGTCACCGAGAGTTGCGGGAACCGGTCGTCGGGGCGGCCGCCGGTTCGTGTGGTGACTCTCAGTTCGTGGGCGGCCTCGCGCAGCGGAGCCACCGGGGTCGGCGCCGGGGCGCCGGCTGCGAGGGAGTCCTCGGCCAGCAGGCGCTGGCGGATGCCCTCGTAGGTGTAGCTGCAGGGCCACTGGGAGTTGCAGTAGGTCATGACGTCGTGCCACGGCACGCCCGGCCGGGCGGCCATCGGCAGGTTCAGCTGGGGGTCGCCCACGTCGAAGCCGGCGTAGCTGTTCGCGTCGTTGGCCAGCTGTCCGTTCTGGAACGGGTAGTTCTGCAGGTCGTCCTTCGATTCTCCGCAGAATCCGGGGTGCTTGCGGCCGTAGGTGTGGCCGAGTTCGTGCCCGCCGTACCAGTCGGCGTACGTGCCGTCGAAGTCCCAGCCCCACGTCGCGGCACCGCACGGCGCCGAGGCGACGGTGGTGGGGTCGGGTGTGGCGGGCACCCCGGAGGCGCATCCGCGCATGAAGAACCCGCCGTCGGCCGCCTGGCCGAGGTAGTGGGTGCGCCGGTCACCGCCGGCGCTGATGTCGAGCGCGCGGATTGCGGCGAGCTGGGCGTTGGTGTCGGTGCACTGGAACGGCGGGGTGGCGGTGACGTCGATGATGGTGTGCGGCGCTTCGATGACATCGGCCACCGGGTAGGCGCGCTTGAGCCAGCTGATCAGGAAGGTGTAGTCGATGTCCCGCGGGGTGTAGGTCACTGGCGGGTTGCCCATGGTGTAGCGCAGCCCCAGGACTCGGACCCGGAGCGGCGGGGACTGCGTGAACCAGACGGCGGTGGCGCCGGGCGGGGTGTTGAACGGGACGTCGGCGCCCGTCATGGTGTCGGTCAGGGAGATCGAGCTCACGCTGAGTGCCCCTTCGGCCGTCAGTGCGCTCGGCACGACGAAGTTGAGGCTCAGGCCGGCGTCGGCTCGACGGGTGGGTACGTCCTTGGGTGCGGTCGGATCGAGGGAGACGGTATTGGCCGAGGAAACGGTGATCGGGGTGTCGGTGGGTGATCGGAGCAGGGTCACGGTGCCGTTCACGCCGGTGGCGGGGCCGCTCGCGCCGCTCACGTAGGCGCGGATCACGGTGACCTTGCTGGCGATCAGGGTGACGCTGTGCTGGAGGTCCTGAATGGCTTGGGTGACCTCCGTGGCGTCCAGCACGGCGAGCGTCTGAGTCGTCATGGCTGACTCCTTGGACGAGCGTTCCGGCCCTTTCAGGCTATGCCGCTCAGGGGCCGTTCGCCTGTACGGCGGCGGCGCCAGAAGGGGCTCAGGGGCCAACGTTGCTCCTGGGTATAGGCGTACCCGTGATTTCTTCGGTAGGCCGCCGCGATCCCGTCCAGGAACGCCGTGTAGTCGGCGAGCGCTGCCGTCGTCCGTCCCCCGTCGGCGAGGCAGTCGGCCACGGCCCGTCCGGCGCGGGCACCGGTGTGCAGCGCGGTGAGGATGCCCTGCGAGGAGAGCGGGTCGAAGGCGAGGGCGGCGTCCCCGGCCGCCACCCAGCCGGGCCCGGCCGCCGGGGTGAGCCGCAGGCCGTGAGCCGGCGCCCAGCGCGGCACGGGTGTCGCGGCCGGACCGTGCCCGGTCAGGCGGCGCCGGACGTGGACGGTGCGACTGAGTGCGTGCCAGAAGCCCTCTGGGGTGCGCAGGGACGGGGTGGCGAGGTCGGCGTCGGTCAGATGGGCGACCAGGCGCCCGGCCGGGATCCGGGTGGTGTACCACCAGCCGTGCGGCGCCGCCTCCACCAGGGTGCGGGCCTCGGCGTCCGCCGGGTCCGACGGTTGGCCCGGGTGCGAAGGGCGCGACGGGTGGCGGTCGGGGAACACGACGTACGCGGCGACGAGCCGGTCCTGCCGCCAGCGGCGGCCGTTGCGGCGGCCGATGACACAGCGTCGGCCGGTCGCGTCCACCGTCCAGCGGGCGGACAGCTCCGTCACGGCGCCGGTGGCCGGCTCGCGGACGGTCAGCCGGTCGTCGAGCCGGTCCAGTACGGTGGCCTGCCGCAGTTCGGCACCGGCCGCGACGGCCGCGTCCCGCAGGAAGGCGTCGAAGCGGAGCCGGTCGAGGTGCCAGCCGTGGCCGTATGGGTCGAACAGGTGGCTGCGGCCGTGCAGCGCGGCCGATCCCCAGGCGGCGTACGTGCCGGTGGAGACGGGGTGACCGGAGGCCAGGAAGGCCTCCAGCAGCCCGAGGTCGCCCAGCAGCGGTCGGGCGGCGGGCGGCAGGAACTCCCCGATCTTGAACACGGGTTGGGCGGAGAACACGGCGGCGGACGCGACCGGGGACGCGACCGGAGACGTGGTGGCGGACATGGTCGGGGACGCGACCGGGGACATGGCCGGGGACGCGGCGCCCGGCCGGTGCCGGCCGCCTCCGCCGTCCAGGAGCGTGACGCGGAGGCCGGCCCGGGCGAGGACGAGCGCCGCCACGGCGCCCGCCGGTCCGCCGCCCGCGACCACGGCGTCGACCGGACCGGACGGGCGCACGCGAACCGGCGGGTGAGGGGTCACCGGTTGGGCCGCAGGCGCTTGACCTTGTCGATGAACCCGACCGAGACCTCCTCGTCGGGGGCGTCCGCCATGGTGGCCGCGGTGGCCAGCGCGGCCGCGCCCAGGGCCGGGTCGGCGCCGCGGTCCACGTGCACGGTCATCAGGTTGCGCCCGGCCGGCGGGGCGGGCTCGGCCGGGAAGCTCACCTCGGACTCCACCAGGACCTCTGCCGGCAGCCGGGGGTCGTCGGTGGGGCCGACCCGGCGCTCGACCACCCCGAGCTTGCCGAAGTCCTGCACCATCGCGTTGATGGCGGCCATGTAGTCGCGGGGCAGCCAGCGGAGCCAGGTCCGCCGGTTCTGGAACGCGGCCAGGCGGTCGGCGATCGGGCGGGTGGTGTCCATCACCACCTCGTAGTCCTCCTCGGCGAGCACGTGGTTGGGCACCCGGGCCGGCCAGAAGGTCGGCAGGTACGGGTCGTACGGGCCGAAGCCGAGCGAGACGCTGTACTCGTAGCCCGACCGGCAGCTCGCCGTGTCGGTCTGCCACGGCACCGCCATCCACCGGGTCAGGCCGCCCGGGCCCTGGGCGTGCAGCGGGCCGTCGAGGGAGAGCGCGAGCTCCGGCGTCAGCGTCTGGCCGTAGTCGGGCGGGGCGGGCGCCAGCGGGTCGCGGTGCCGCACCCGGAACGGGCTGCTGTACAGGGTGATGTGGCGCATCGGCCAGGTCAGCTCGCAGCCGGGGTGGAAGGCGTCGGCGAGGCAGAACGACAGGGCCGCCCGGTCGAGGGTCCCGGGCTGTTCGGCGAACGGGACGTCGTCGAGGGCGGCGGGCGGCGCGGCCGTCGGGTCGTAGTCGTCGGCGAAGTCCCCGCGGGCCCACCGCTGCAGGAGGCGGTACTGCAGCGCGGAGAGCGTCATGTGCTGGCGCACGGACTGGGGCGGCAGGTTCATCGCGTCGCCGTAGACCGCAGGCCAGGGCACCGGCGACATGCCGTCGCGGTTGTAGTCGCGGACGGAGAGCCAGATCTGCCGGCGCAGCTCCCGCTGGACGGGCGAGGGGTCGGCCAGCGCGGCGACCCGGGCGGGGTCGAGGAGGTACTCGCGCCCGCCGAAGCCGAACTGGGTGGACAGGCCCTTGTTGACCCACTGCAGGCCGGACAGCCGGCGCAGCACGGGCAGCACGTCGCGGGTGAACGAGACCTGCGGCGGCTCGGGGAGCTGCCCGGCGCTGAAGAAGGAGTCGCGCACCAGGTCGTACATCGTGCGCACCGAGGCGAGTTCGGGCGCGTAGTTGGGGGGCGCGGTCACCACCCAGGCCGGCTCGACCGGGATCGGCCGTCCGTCGATGCTCACCTCGGCGGTGACCGGGCCGTCGGAGGTGTCGTCGTACCAGCCGTCGTTGTTGGCGAAGGTGTCGGCGGGGGTGCCGGTGGAGGAGGCCGAGACGCCGTGGCCGCCGAGGAAGACCAGCCGGCCGCCGTCGTCGGTGCGCAGTTCCCCGAGGTAGACCGGTTTGCCCATGAAGGTGCCGGTGTCGAAGCGGTACTCGGGTTTGTCGGAGCGGTTGCGGCCGCGCACCGAACGGGGGCCGGGGTCGATGACCAGGAGGTCCGTGCGCTGGTCGGCCTGGATCTTGGGGTTGCGCAGGTTGCTGTCGTCGGCCTGGTTCGCCTCCGGGATGTCGAGGGCGATCTGGAACTGGTACCAGGCCGCCTTCGCGTTGGCGACGTGTACGGTCCAGCGCAGGTCGGCGTTGTCGGCGGTCAGTTCGGCGACCGGCTCGCCGGCGGCGTTGTAGCCGTACACCCGGAACCGGACGCCCTGGCGCTTCAGGGCGCCGGTGACGTCCTTGTAGCTCCCGACCGGCAGCGGGGCCGGATCGTCGACCTCGGGGCCGAGGACGAAGTCGTCCATCGTGCTGTCGCCGACCCGGGCCACGCCGATGGCCGGGTGCACGGCGGCCCGGACGATCCGGGTGTCGCGGGCCGCCGGCGGGGTGATCTGCGGGCGGGCGGGGCCGGGCTCGGCCGTCGGGACGCCGTTCACGTCGCGGCGCTGTTCGGCCGAGGCCAGGTACACCGTCCTGCGCACCTCGGCGATGCTGCCCACCGGGGTGTGCTCGGCGAGAGCGTGCCACGGGTTGAGGGAGAGGTTCTCGCCGTACGCGGCCTGGCCGCGGGCTGTGACGTCCTGCTGCTGGAAGGTCAGCCGGGCCACCTTCACCGGGGCGCTCTCGGACTCCTCCCACCGCACCGTCGCCTGGTCCAGCGGCATCTTCTCGTCGTCGGTGCGGAACTGGAGCATCAGGTCGAAGGCCGCCGGACCGGCCTTGAGTCGGTGGACCAGGTCGGCGCCGAGGTAGGTGGGGTCCTCGTCGGGTGGTGTCGCCGCCGGGTCGGCCGGCTCGCAACCGGCGGGCACCAGCTTGTACTTGACGAAGCGGTCCGGTCCGAAGGCGTAGGACAGCACGCCCCAGTAGGTGGCGGTCAGCACGCTCTGCTCGAACGTGGCCATCGCGTCGAGGATCCCGGCGGTGACCGGATGGGCTTCCAGGTACTTGTCGTAACTTCCGTCGATGACACCGGCCTTGGTGAACTCGCACATGTCCTGGGCGGTGTCGACGAAGAAGACGTCGAAGTTCTGCAGCAGCAGGTCCTGGGTGCCGGCCTCGGCGTAACCCTCCAGCAGCTTCGGGCCGGGCACGCCGAACAGCTTGATGCCGACGCCGAGGGTGGTCTTCAGGTCGGGAGCGCCGGGCACGGTGTCGCTGGAGAACCGCACCCAGGCGGGCAGGCCGCCGGCCTGGGTGCGGGCGCTCTCCAGGAACCCGACGCGCAGGTCCGACGGCAGGTCGTCGGCGACGGTGAGCGTGCCGCGGGCCACGCCGTGCGGCTTGAGGAACACCGGCCGCTTGACGGGGTCCTGGCCGCGGGCCATCCGCACGCCCTGGGTCAGGTCCACGAACATCTGCTTCAGTGCGCCGGCCGCGTCCTCGGCGCAGCCGGGCAGGGGCGGCAGCCCCGCGGTGTCGTCGAAGGGCTCGGGGGTCCCGGTCATGTTGTGCTCCCGTCGGTGCGCTGGTGGAGGGGTCCAGGCCGGTGGAGCACCTCGGTCGACGTCGCGCGGCTTCCGGACCCCGGTCAATCGTGCACAGACCTTCGAGGGGCTGCGCGCCGACGTACGCCCGAAACGACCAGGCGGCGGGCCCGCTGCGCGCCGCCTCACTCCAACCGGCCAGCAGCGCTCGCCCACCCCGGGGTCCGGTGGCAGCGTCTTCGGTGACCGGTGCCGTCAGTGGCCCGGTCGGCCCGGCCGACTGCCCCGAGGAAAGGAAGGTCCATGACCAGAAGAGGATTCAGTGTCACCGTCCAGGGCGACCTGGAGGGGGACGTGCTGCAGCGGATCGGGGACACGGTGCGAAGGCTCGTCCTCGACCAGGTCGCCGAGCTCGACCTCGCGCCGCCGCTGCGCGAGGTGCCGCTCGGCGGGGCCGGTTCTGCCGGCGACGCGGTGGACGCGCTGCTGAAGCGGCCGGGGCCGATCGGGTTGCAGATGGAGCAGGAGTAGTAGTGACCGAGACCGAGGCCGGCCCGGCCCGAGCCGGGGCGACCTGCCCGAGCAGCCTGTGCGCCCCGGGCCACCTGCTGCTCGGCATCGTCCGGCAGGACGGCACCGTCGCCGCACTGCGCCCGCCGCTGACGGTGGACGCCGAGTTCACGGCCCGGGCCTCCGCCCCCGGTCTGCGCCCGCCCGAGGCACGGTTCCGCTTCGCCGGGCCCTGCGTCGAAGCGGCCTGCGGCCAGTGGGAAGGGTCCCGCTGCTCGCTCGGCGACGCGGTGGCCCATGCCGCGTACGAGGTGGGCGCGGACGACCCGGACGCTCCGCTTCCCCCGTGCGCCGTCCGCTCCACCTGCCGCTGGTGGCAGCAGAGCGGTTCCGCCGTATGCCGAGTCTGCGACCGGATCGTGCACACCATCAAAGCGCCCGCCGAGACCACCAGTTCGAGGACACTCTCGAAGCCTGGGATGTCTCCGTCCTGGCCTGGGTCTCCTCATGGCAGTGAGGAATGCACCGCTGATGCTTCAAGTTCCCGCGCGGCCGGATCGGGCCCTGTCGCCCGCGCGAGCGCCCCCGCGGCAAATCAGCGGAGTCACCGAAGGGCAATTTCATAACAGCCTGTCTTCACTATGAATACTCAGAGTGACTGCTATATGTGGGTACATGACACATGAACAGCACTCAGCGCCTCCTGGGCAGCGCCCGCGGCGCGTCCGGACGGCCCGGCTCGCCGCAGGGGCCCTGGCCCTGATGGTCGGCGCCGCAATGCCCCTGTGCCTGGACACCGGCACCCAGGCGCAGCCTCGGACCGGCGGCTCGCCCCTGGTCAGCGAGACGTTCACCCAGGCCACCGCCCCGGAGTTCACCGGCGTGGGGTCGGCCTGTCTCACCGGCGCGCCGGCTGCCGCCGCGCCCGGCCCCGGGGACCATCCGCTGGGCGGCTGCCCCGGCGGCGTGGGCCCGGTGCCGCCCCCCGACGGCGCGCCGCACGGCTATCTGCGGCTGACGGACGCGTCCAACGACCAGGCCGGCGCGATCCTCTACAACAACGCGCTGCCCGCCAATCAGGGCCTCGATGTCACCTTCGACCAGTGGCAGTACGGGAGCACGACCCCGGCCAACCCCGCTGACGGCATCTCGTTCTTCCTGGTGAACGGCGACGGTGCGCTGGCCCACCCCGGCGCCTTCGGCGGCAGCCTCGGGTACGCGCAGAAGCTTCCCGACGACGACCCCACCGCCACCTTCCTGCCCGGCGTGGACCGCGGCTACCTGGGCGTGGGGCTCGATGTCCTCGGGAACTACTTCGGCGACTGGGAGCACCGCGGCAACGGCTGCCCCACCCGCTCGCCCGCCGGGACGGCGTTCCGCGTCCCCGGTCCCGGGGCCAACATGGTCACGGTGCGCGGCCCGGGCGACGGGATCGAGGGCTACTGCTTCCTGACCGCCACCACCAGCAACTTCAGCACCACCGCACCCTGGCCGTCGACGCTCCCGGGCACCCTGCAAGGGCCGCTCACCGTGCTGCCCCCGGGGGCCACCCCCGCCCAGGCCGAGACCGCGCTCGAACCCTCGCGCCGCCGGGTCCATGTCGAGCTCACCCCGACGCCCGCCCCGGTGCTCACCGTGTCGGTCGACTTCAACGACGGCACCGGCTCCCACCAGGTGCTCAGCACGCCCGCCCCGCAACCGGTGCCCGCCACCTACAAGTTCGGGTTCGCGGCCTCCACCGGCCTGTTCACCGACGTGCACCTCATCCGCAACGTGGTGGTGAGCAGCAACCAGCCGCTGCCGCAGTTGAACCTCGTCAAGCAGGTCCGGCAGCCGCTGCCCGGTGACCTGGTGGCCGGGACACGGGTGCCGTACGACTTCGTGGTCACCAACTCCGGTGCCACGGACATCACCGGCCTCGCCGTCAACGACCCGAAGGTCGGCCCGGTCTCGTGTCCCACGACGACGCTCGCGAGCGGCCATACGGTCACCTGCACCGCCACCTACACCGTCACCACCGCCGACGTGACCCACGGTTCCATCGACAACACGGCCACCGCGACCGGCACCTCGGGCGGCCAGCCGGTCTCCTCGCCGCCGTCCTCGCAGAGCGTGCCGATCGAACGGCCGCCCGGCCTCGCCATCGAGAAGCAGGCGCAGACGCCCGGCCCCTACACGGTCGGGCAGACGGTCACCTTCCGCTACACCGTCCAGAACACCGGGGGCACCGAGCTGACCGGCCTCCACGTGACCGACGACCACGTCGCCGACATCACCTGCCCCTCGACCACGCTCGCCCCGGCGGAAAGCCCGGGCGACCGCACCACCTGCCACGGCACGTACACGATCACCGAGAACGACGCCACGGCCGGCTCCGTCACCAACACCGCCACCGCCACCGGCACGGCGAACGGCCAGCCGGTCACGTCCCCGCAAACCCAGCTGACGCTGCCGATCGGGGCGCCGCACCTCACCCTGAAGAAGCGGGTCCTCTCGCGCGGCCCCTTCGCCGTCGGAGACACGGTGGAGTACTCCTACACGGTCACCAACACCGGCAGCACCGACCTGCACGGCGTGCTGGTCGACGACGACCGCATCGCCGACGTCAGCTGCGCCGCGACCACGCTGACGCCCGGGGCCGGCACCACCTGCCACGGCACCTACACGATCACCCTGGCCGACATCGAAGCCTGCAAGACGGCCCACAACCGCGGCGGCGGCGAGAAGGGCTGCGACATCACCAACGTGGCGTTCGCGGCGGCCACCGACCCGCACGGGAACCCGATCGTCAGCGAACCCGCCAAGGCCACCATCACCGTGGGAGAGAAGAAGGACTCCTACTGCCACAAGCACCCCGGCCACGGCCACTGCCGCAAGGGACTCACCGAGCCCGCGCCCGACCAGGAAGACGACTGACGACACCTCGCCACCCCCGGCCCTCGCGCCCCCTTCCCGCACCGCGTCCCCTTCCCGTACCGCGTTCACGCGCCGCTTCGTCTAGGGTCCGGGCCGGTCGGCGTTCCACCCCTTCGGTAGGGCCTCGTCGCAGAAGACGCAGACGAAGTCCTCCTCGCGCACGATGTTGAGTTGCCGGCAGGACGGGCAGCGGCGGAACAGCACCTCGTGCGTGAAGCCGGACGGGCGAACGACCCCGGCCTGGTCCAGGGCGCCGGCGACGGCCGGCCACGAGCTGACGTCCGGGCAGTAGCCGGTCGACTGGTTGCCGACCTCGTCGACCGCCCACCGCCCGGACCCCTCTCGGAAACCGATCTCACCGGCGCCCAGGACCATGTCTCCACCAGCAAACACGCCCACGTGCTCACCGCGGCGCGGTACGAGTCGCAGGGCCTCGGCCCGGCCTGATCGACAACGAAGGTGAAGGGCTCGGACAACACGCTCCCCGGTTCCACCACGTCGGTGTGTTCTCCGGGTGTTCGGAGATCTGCCGCTGACGTCGTCGACCCCGACGCGGCCCAGTCTGAGCTAGGTTCTCCCCGTGACTCCTCCTCGGCGTAAACGCCGGGGCTTCTCGTTAACCCTGGCGGGCGTCGCGACGGGCCAGCCCGGCCCGTAGAACGTTGATGGCTCCTACCGTGTCGGCGTACGCGCGGTGGCCGCAGGCGACGCAGTGGAACTTCTCCTGAGTGGGCCGGTTCTCCTTCGCGGTGTGCCCGCATTCAGGGCACTCGCGGGAGGTGTTGCGGGGGTCCACGGCGATGACTTCCCGTCCGGCGCTTTCAGCCTTGGCGTGCAGGATCGTCAGGAACACCCCCCAGCCGGCATCCGAGATCGAGCGGTTGAGTCCGGCCTTGGCCGCGGCACCGTTGGGCAGGAAGACGCCCGGTTGGTCGGGGTCGGGCTTCGGCGCGGGGGCCGCGAGCATGTTGCGGATCTTCAGGTCCTCGTGCGCGATGAAGTCGTGCTCACGGACCAGCCCGAGGGCGGCCTTGTGGGCGTGGTCGAGCCGTTGACGGCGCACCTTGCGGTGCAGGTCCCCGATCCTCCGGATGGTCTTCTCCCGCCGGTTGCTGCGTCGCTTGCACCGGGACAGGGCCTGCTGTGCGGCTTCGAGCTTCGCGGCGGCGGCACGGGCGTGACGCGGGTTGGGAACGAACCCGCCGCCGGAGTCGGCGAGGAAGTTGGCTATCCCGAGGTCGATGCCGACCACGCTGCCGGTCGGGGGCAGCGGCTCGCAGTCGCCCTGCTCGGCGGTCAGGATCACGTACCAGCGGTTGCCCTCACGCTTGACCGAGACGGTCCTGACCCTGCCGGCCACCGGGCGGTGCTGGTTGACCTTGACGTGTCCGACGCCTTGCAGACGGACGCGGGTCACGGGGTCGTGCGGGGTGGAGTCCCAGCGGCAGCCATCCCCGTCCTTGGGAAACTCCACCGTGTCGAACCGGTTCACTCCACGGAACCGGGGGTATCCCGGCGTCCGGCCGGCCTTCACGCGTCGGAAGAACGCGGCGAACGCCTTGTCCAGACGGCGAAGCGTGGCCTGCTGGCTGGAGAACGACCAGCGTCCCTGGCGCTGCGGGTCGAACGCCCGTATGTCCTTGAGCTGTGCGGACTGCTGCCCGTACTTGATCGAGGTCTTGGAGACGTGCCGGTACGCGTCGCGGCGCTCCTGAAGCGCTCCGTTGTAGAGCGAGCAGTGATCGCGCAGCATCTCGCCGAGCGCTTGCGCCTGGCCCACGGTGGGCCGTATGAGGAACTTGTACGCACGGATCATCCGACCCACCCCCTTTCGATGCTGACGGTTGGTCATCCTACCCTTGGCCCATGTCACCACGCTGGGAACCCGACCCCGATATGCGGCGGGGAAACCACGTTGTCCACAACCTGCACGCGCACTTGGTATTCGTCACCAAGTACCGGCGGGACATCTTCACCGACGAGATGCCGACGCGGTGCAACGCGATCATGCGCGACGTGTGCGAGAGCTTCGGCGCGGAGCTACGCGAGTTCAACGGCGAGGGCGATCACGTCCACCTGCTGGTGCACTACCCGCCGAAGGTCTCCGTCTCAAAGCTGGTCAACAGTCTCAAGGGTGTCAGCTCCCGCTACCTGCGCGCCGAGTACACCGGGCGCACCAACCGCATCGGCATGGGGTCCGTGTTCTGGGCCCCCTCGTACTTCGCCGGGTCCTGCGGCGGCGCACCGCTGAGCATCGTCAAGGACTACATCGAGAACCAGAAGCGGCCCACCTGACCGTCACCACGCAAGCGCAGGGACCTACGGCGCTCCGCGCCTCCGTGCCAGGGATCGCATTCCCTCCCGGCCTGAAGGCCGGGATTCCCTGCGAAGATCAGGTGATGGCAGACATAGACCCGCTGGTACCTGTCCTTGCCGGGCTGGTCGTCGACAGCTGCGACGACGACGAAGTGGATCCCGACTCCGCGGTGAGGATGCTGGAGAGCGTGGCCTCGGTGCTCAAGGGCCTGCCGTCCGAACAGCTCGACAGGTTCCTGGTGGTGCTCAGGAGTCTGGCCGAAGTGGAGCCCGAGCCCAGTCGGCGGGAGTTCTTGGAGGCGTTCCCCTTCACCTGCGGCTTGGTCGAGGAAGAGTCCTGCGCAGTCGAGACGTCTCCTGGCACGCTGGTGGCATGAAAGGTTTCCAGGACCGAGAGCCGATTGATTCGCTCGTTGCCGCGGACTCTCCCTCATGGAGCGTCGGGGCCGCTGCAGGGCGTCGGCTGGCGGTAGTACCTCATATCGAGGACGTCGCCGAAGTCCTCCACCGCCTTTTGCTCGATGTTCAAGACACCGGAGTGACCTCGGAGACAGCCGTGGCCTTGTTGGTACGTGAGGACCTACCGGGTCTACGCGCCGTGCTCGCCGCCCTAGCCAACGCGACCAACCAGGGAACCGCTGACCAGCTCAGCGCAGAGCTTGACTGTGATCTGCGCTGGATGACCGGCAACGGCATGACCGAGCTCATCCGGCAACTCAAGACGCTGACGTCGGACGCAGATTCAGGGGTTCGCGACGAGGCCCAACGGCGACTCTCACTCCTACGACAGAACAACTGATCTGCGGTGGTCCGTCACCACTGGCGCAAACCGCCGTCGGCCCACCTTCGGTGACACGCGGTCCAGGTTCCCTGGCACAGGTCAGGGGGCGTTCAAATGTAAGCAGCTGAGGAGAGCGAAGGCCGTAGGCCGACGCTGGGTCTGATGACGGCACCGACGCCACCTCGCCGTGTGCGCACTCACTGGCTTCCCTGTCTCCGCGCTCCGGTCCGGACCGGGGCCGGTGTGGATCGTGTCCGTGTCGATGGCGTGGGGGAGCACAGCGTCGGCGGGTTCGGTGTTGTCGGATTCCGTGAGGCCCGCCGTTCCTGTCGACTCCTTCGGTTCCGTCGGGACCGGAAATTCTTCGGTGTGTTCCCGTCCGGGTAACCCCGTTCAGGGCTCCGGGACAGGAAGATTTCCTGTCCCGCATGTCGGTGCCGTCACCGCAGGGGGCTTGTGAGACGAAGCCAGTCCGGCTGCTGCTCCGTTCGGCGCCGGGTTTCCGAGGGCACAGGCCCGTTGGGCTGTTCGCAGGCGCTGGTGGCGACGGCGGTCGCGCCACCATTCCAGCCGGTCGTGTGAGGCCTGGGGGAAGACGGCGTTGAGTACGGTCCAGGCCCCGGCAGGTGCGGCAAGGAGCAGGATCGCCCACCAAGGGGTGTGGTTGTGGAGCAGGAGGACCGGTGAGATGACACCGGCGGTCCCGGCCAGGGGCAGGGTCCGGTTGCGTTTGTCCACCTGAAGCCTCTCTCTCCTCAACGACGGCGGGGGCTGCTCGTCCCGCGTGTGACAGCGTTCCTTCACCGAGTCAGGGGCGATGCAGTGTTGTCCTGTTGTGTGCCCCGGGTGGAGAGGTCTCTTCCACCGTGGTGGAGAGGGATGGAAGGTGTCGTCGGTTGCTCAAATCCATCGTCGAAGGGGTTGTCGATGCTGAGGGACTACTCGGTGAGGTCGCTGGCGAGGAACTCGCCGGCCTGCCGCCAGCTGTTCCGGCGGTGCCCGCCGCCCTGGGGCGCTGTGCCCCGGGGTGCTGGGCCGGTTGGGTTGACCACCTGTTAGCGTGCGCGAATGGAAGATCTGGGAGCTGTGGTTTGGCCGCCTGAGCCGGTCAGGACCGGGAGGCTCGTGCTCCGTGAGTCCGAGGTCCGGGACCGTGCGGCGTTCATCGAGCTGCTCGCCTCGCCGGAGGTGCACGCCTACCTCGGTGGCCCCCGGCCGCGTGACGAGCTCGAGCGCGAGATGCCCGGGGCGCCCGAGCGGTGGCCCGGGAGTTTCGTCGTCGAGCTCGACGGATCGATGATCGGCCAGATCCTGCTCAGGAGGGCGACGGGGCACCGCCGTCCGGCCGCCGCGGGGAAGATCGATCTCGGCTACCTGTTCCTGCCGCGGGCGTGGGGACTCGGGTACGCCGCCGAGGCCTGCGCGGCGGCACTCGGCTGGCTCGCCGAAGCGCTTCCCGGCGAGCCGGTGGTGCTCACCACCCAGAGCGCCAACATGGGCTCGATGCGTCTGGCGGCGAAGCTGGGGTTCACCGAGGTGGAGCGGTTCGAGGCCTGGGGCGCCGAGCAGTGGCTCGGCATGCGCTCCCCGGCCACGCCGTCCGATTGAGCCTGCGTCGCAACCGCCGGGGAGCACCCGCCCGCCTGCGCGGAGGGAGGCCTGCAACCGCGACCTGCCCGCGTGGATGCCGTCCGTCACCTCGGCGCATCCGTCGCTGCGGACCGTCCCGCCGCCCGTCGCCGTGCCCGCTGTCTCGCGTCGAGTGGGCCCGTCCGTGAGGAAAAGGCTTATGCAGGCCGGTGCGCCGTCCTCGGCGGAGCCAAAGCCAAAGCCGAAGCCGGTTGAACCGGTGGAGCGTCACGTGTGTGCCCTGACGCTCCTGGGGGGCTCGGTGCCGTGGGCGCGGATTGCCGTAGTCGGTCCAATCGAAGGGGACCGTGCCCAACGCCTCGCCTGCCGTCTGACAGTCAGATCGGGAGTGCCGTCGACGACGCGGCGCCCGTCGAGGCCTTCGCCATCAACCTGTCGTCGGCCTCGGGGCTGTCCCGCTACTTCCGTCAGCCCGGCGGCGGAGACGTGTCGGTGGGTGAGACTCAGCCAGCACCCGAGTGGTTCGGCGACGACGACGCCGACACCGACGCCCTGGCCGAAATCCTCCTGGACGACCAGGCCTGGCCGACGTTCCGCATCCCGTTCCAAGGCGGTCACAGCGCCGTCGTCGTCTACCGGAACCTCATCGGCGACTTCGGGATCGACTACCTGCTGACCCAACCGGCTTGGCCCCGGACATTGAGCCTGTCCAGCTTTGACGGCGACTGGTACGGTCCGGGCCTGTCCTGGCGCGACATCCTGTACACCGCCGAGACGCCGGACCTGACCGCACCCTGCGTACACGACACCGCGGCCCGCCTCGTGCTTCTGCTGCCGCTGCTCGCCGACGACGAGTTGCCGCCGGAAGCGCCGGCGCGCGTGAACGCCGCTCTCACGGCCATCGGAGCACCCGAGGACTCTGCCCAGGACACGGCTGACCACCTCCTCCGGAACAGACGGCCCGCAGCCAGGCACCGTGGTGGTGCCGAGTCTCCGCTGAGCGGTCGCAGCTACCGGCACACTGAGCCCGGCTCAGATGAATCGGCGGTGTTGTGGGCGCTCGACCAACGACGTGTCAATGACCGGCGTTGGCGACCGCGGCCCAACGCCGTGATCACCGCCCTCGGCGCGCCGACGAAGCCCCGCCCCGCAGCTCCACCTTGACCCGAACGCAATCCCGATCCTTCGGAGGGGCTACCAAGTTCATGCCCGGCATCGTTCTCGACCGGCTGTTCTGATGCTCCTATGGGTTGTCAAGCGGTGGTGAGCCATTCGCGGTAGGCGTTGGCGAGGTCGTCGTTTCGGCGGGTGCCGCGTTCGAGGGTGGAGATGGTGGCGGGCCAGACGCCGAAGTGGTTGGCGACGGCGGTGAGGGTGATGTTCTTGGCCTGGCGGGCGGGCCGGAGGTCGGCGGTCTCGGGGGCCGTGACGGTCGTGGTGAGGCAGCGGAAGATCTCGCGGGCGATGGCGCGTTTGAGGAGGCGGATGATCTCCTTCTTGGTGCGGCCGGCCTCGCTCTGGCGGGCGACGTGGTCGCGGGTGCGTCGGTCGCTGGACATCCGGCACAGGGCTATCCGGTAGAGGGCGGCGTTGGCCGCGCGGTCTCCGCCGCGGGACAGGCGGTGGCGGTTGGTGCGGCCGCTGGAGGCGGGCACGGGTGCGGCTCCGCACAGGGCGGCGAAGGATGCCTCGCCGCGGAGTCGGTCGGGGTTGCCGCCTGCTGTGATCAGCAACTGGGCGGCGGTGTCGGGGCCGACCCCGTGGGTGGCTCGCAGGCCGGGGTTGAGGTCGGTGACCAGGGCGTCGAGCGTCCTGGTGAGGGTGTCGTGCTCGTCGGTGAGGGCTTTGACGCGTTTGGCGAGGGTCTTGAGCGCGGTCAGGACCGCGACGCGGACCGTGTCGCCGGCGGGACGGAGCCGGGCGAGGGTGTCGGTTCGCTTGTCGCCTTGCAGGGCACCGTACTTGGCGCGGATGTCGTCGGGTGCGCCGATGAGGGTGTGGGTGATCTGGTTGAGGGTGGCGGTGCGGGCTTTGACGGCGGAGCGGGCCGCGTTGTGGAGGGCGCGGATGCCGGCGACGGTGTCGTCCTTGGGTGCGGCGTCGGCCCGGCCGGAGAGGGCCGCGCGGGCGGCGGCGTAGGCGTCGATGGGGTCGGACTTGCCGATGCGGCGGCGTTCGGCCCGGTCGGGCCGGTTGACCTCCACGACGGTCAGGCCGGCCTGGCGGGCGGCGTGGGTGAAGCCGGAGCCGTAGGAGGAGGTGCCTTCCACCCCGATCGCGGTCACGGTGCCGTGGGCGGTCAGGAACGCGATCGCGGC
>NZ_JBHWIO010000018.1:87563-111709 GCF_042732075.1 Kitasatospora sp. NPDC059812 | reverse complement strand
CGGGCGCCCGCGGGCCCCGGGGCCGCCCCCCCGGGGCCGCGGCCCCCGCCCCGGCCCGGCCCGCCCCGCGCGGGGGGGGGGGGCGCGGTGCCCCCCGGGGAACCTACGAGGCGGGGGTGGCCTCCGGACATCGTGTCCTCCGGCCGGCAGTTCGATCGTCGACCGAGGTAGTACCAGTGGCAGACCCTGATCCGTCTCGATCTGTCACCACTGCCTCCTGCGGTCGAACTCCTTCAGCTGCCTCGCAGGTCCACTTCCCATCATGCGCTTCCCACGCCGTGTGCACCAGGGGTCAACCGCCTGAAATCGGATGGATTTCGCAAGTCGGGAGATTTCGGGCGATGTTACGGCTTCGGCCAGCCGTCGACGAAGGAGAGCGTGCGGTGGTACGGCCCGTCGGGCCCGGTGCTGCGGTAGTCCTCGGTGCTGGTGCCGGTGCGGACGGTGGAGTCGCCGTCGTGGCGGCGGGCGGTGGGGCGCAGGGTGTGGTCGACGGTGGAGCGTTCGGTGACGTGGCCGCCGGTGGCCGCGGTGCTCTCGCGGTGGTAGCCGAGGTCCATGGCGGTCTGCTGGTCGGTGTTGCCGGCGGCGTCGTGGGTGACGCGGTAGGTGACGTCCAGCGGTTCGCCCTCGCGCACGGTGGTGGTGCGGTGCGGGCCGCCGCCCCAGGTGGCGGTGGTGCGGGTGAGGTCGGTGCGGTTGTGCAGGGTCACGTCGTTGCCGCTGTCGCGCAGCTGCTGGGCGGAGCGGAAGGCGAGGTCGTCGCGGACCTCGGTGGTGATCCGGCCGTGCGAGGTCTGGACCCAGCCGCGGGCGAGGTCGTGCCGGCCGGCGGTGACGGTCCAGTCGCCGCTGCCGCCGCCGTGGTCGGTGAGCCGGGTGTCGACGGCGGCCTCGGGGGCGACCCGGTGGTCGGTGAGCTGCCCGGTGGTGCGGGCGGCGCCGTGGTCGACGTCGGCGAAGAGGTTGATCTGGCCGGTCCAGGTGTCGTTGTTCTGCGCCTCGCTGGCGTTCACCGCGATGCCGACGGTGTGCGGGCGGCCGTCGAGCAGCAGTCCGACGTAGGGGGTGAGGTCGAGCCGGTAGGCGGGCAGGTCGAAGGCGAAGACGCCGGGGACGGGCCGCCAGAGCAGTGGGTCCCACCCGCCGGTGTAGATGACGGGGTAGGGCCAGACCGCGCCGGCCGTCCGCCCGTCGACGGTGAGCCGCAGTTCGCGGAACGGGCCCTTGCCGCAGGAGCCGAGGCCGGGGTTGGCGCTGACGAAGTCGTCGGGCGCGGAGGCGTAGGCGAACTCCTCGCAGGCGCCGCCGCCCCGGGTGTAGACCTCGGCGGTGAGGCGTTCGAGGTTCTGCGGGAAGGTGAGCTCGCGGGTGGCGGCGGGGGCGGCCTGGGTGAGCGCGAACGGCCCGGTGGTGAGCAGGCGGTCGGCGGCGTGGGCGGCGGGCCGGCGGTCGTTCGCGGTGTAGAAGGTGACACTGGCGCTGATGGTGAAGACGCCGGTGTAGGTGGCGTCGGTGACGTTGGCGAGGTCGAGGGAGAACGGCTGCGGTCCGGCGGCGAACAGCGGGGCGTAGCGGGTGAGATCGCGCTCCAGCTTCCATTCGATGCCGTCCTTGGACGGCTCGGGGGTGGAGGAGAGCAGCACCTGGACGCCGCCGACGCGGGCGCTGAAGATGCGGTCGAACTGCCGCCCGGCGACCTGCCCGTGGAGGTCCAGGACCACCGCCGACCAGGGCCCGGCGCAGTCGGCGGGCGGGGTGAGGGTGGTGGTGTACGGGGTGTCGGGCGGGTTGCCGTAGCCGTTGCGGAACTGCTGGTCGTGCATCACCTCGACGGTGCAGGAGCGGGTGTCGGGGCGGGTGAGCGGCCGGGTGGCGGTGACCGGGTCGTGGTAGTCGGTGCCGAAGTCGGCGTGGGCGGGGGCGGCGGCGGTGAGGGTGCCGGCGAGGGTCAGGGCGGCGGCGCCGAGGAGGCGGGCGGCGCGGCGAAGCAGCGGGCGGACGGCCAAGGCTGGTCCCCAGGGGTCGGGCGGCCGGCGGGCGCTGCCGCGGGCCGGGTGGGCGGTCCGGGCATCCTTTCGGCGGTGGCATGCCAGCGTCAAGGATTCGCCGGGGGTGCTTCGGGTACCCGGCGTGACCCGTCACGAGTGGCTGGGTCCTGTCCGGCCGATCCGGGCCCGGCGAGATCGGCCCGGCAAGGGCCTAGTCGACCTCCAGGGCCGCGGCCTCCTGCCGGATCAGGTCGCGCAGGGTGGCCAGCCGGGGCCGGCGGTCGTCCAGCCGCCACTGCATCTCCAGTGGCAGGGTGGCCCGGCCGTCCAGCCGGACGGTGGCCACGTCCTCGGTGAGGTGGCCGGTCATCGAGCCGGGCACCAGCGAGAACGCGCGGTTGCGGGCGAGCAGGTAGAGCCGGGAGCCGACGATCCGCGGCGGGCTGACCAGCACCGGCGGGTCGACGCCGTGGTCCGCGCACAGGCCGAGCACGTGGTCGTAGTAGCGCGGGTGCTGCTCGCGCGGCCACAGCAGCAGCGGCAGGTCGCGCAGTTCGCCGAGGCGCACGCTCGTCCGGCCAGCCAGCGGGTGGTCCCGGCCGAGGGCGACCCGTACCGGCTCGTCGGCGATCCGCTCCAGTCGGTAGCCGGCCACCTCGTCGAGGAAGCGGCCGAGGCCGATGTCGGCGAGTTCGGCGGCCAGTGCGGTGGAGACCTGGCCGGTGTCGACGGCGACCTCGGCGGTGGTGAGTGCGGGCAGCTCCTGTTCGGCGCGGCTGACCACGGCGGGCAGCAGCCGGTTCACCACGCTGGGGGAGGCCACGATCCGGGCCGTCCCCAGCCGGGACTCCTCGTGCAGCCGTACCCGGGCCAGCAGCGTCTGGGCCTGCCCGAGCAGCCGGGCGCTCTCGGCGGCCATCACCTCGCCGGCCTCGGTCAGCGCCACCGAGCGGCGGCTGCGGTCGAAGAGCTCGACACCGACGGTCCGCTCCAGCCGGGCGACCTCCTGGCTGACCGTCGGCTGGGAGATGTGCAGCCGTTCGGCGGCCCGTCCGAAGTGCAGTGTCTCGGCGACGGTGAGGAAGACCTCAAGTTGACGCAAGGTGAAGCCCATGGCCCAAGCCTAAGCCAACTCATAGGCCAGAGCCTATGGAAAGCCCCAGGACTCATTCTGGATTCCGATGCGAACCGTCCATACGCTGAGCGACACGTTGCCCCACCGCAGTGGCATCTCACAGAGAGATCCGACCATGACCGGACTGCCCCCCAGCACCCCCGAAGCCGCCGGCTCCGCGCCGGCCACCCGTTCCGCGCGGGCCATCCACGTCTCCGAGGAGGTCGCGCAGGCCGTGGCCGACGGCCGGCCCGTGGTCGCGCTGGAGTCGACCATCTTCACCCACGGCCTGCCGCGTCCCCGCAACCTGGCCGTCGCGCTGGAGGCCGAGCGGCAGCTGCGCGAGGCGGGCGTCGTCCCGGCGACCATCGGCGTGCACGCGGGCGTGCCCACGGTCGGTCTGAGCACCGAGCAGATCACCGAACTGTCCGCGACGGACGGCCTGGACAAGGTGAGCCTGCGCGACCTGCCGGTGGTCGCCGCGCTCGGCCGCCACGGCGGCACCACCGTCGCCGCCACCGCCTTCCTCGCCCACCGGGCGGGCATCCGGGTGTTCTCCACCGGCGGCCTCGGAGGCGTCCACTTCGGCGCCTCCGAGAGCTTCGACGAGTCGGCCGACATGACCACCCTGGCCGCCACGCCGGTCACCGTGATCAGCGCGGGCGTGAAGTCGATCCTCGACATCCGGGCCACCCTGGAGCGCTTCGAGACCTTCAACATCCCGGTCATCGGCTACCGCACCCGCAAGTACCCCGGCTTCTACGTCACCGACTCCGGCCACGAGATCAACTTCAGCGTCGAGTCGCCCGAGGAGGCCGCGCGGCTCATCGAGGCCCGCGACCGCCTCGCCCTGCCGCAGGCCGTCCTGATCGCCAACCCGGTGGACCCCGCCAAGCAGCTGCCGCCGGAGGAGCTCGACGGCATCCTGGAGCGCGCCTGGGCCGAGGCCGAGCGCCAGGGCGTCACCGGCAACGCCTCCACGCCGTTCCTGCTCGACCACATCCAGCGCGACACCCAGGGCCGCAGCCTGGAGGTCAACGTCGAGGTCTACCGGGGCAACGTCCGGCTCGGCGGCCAGATCGCGACCGCGCTGGCGGCCGCCGCCCGCAGCGGGGCCTGACCCGTGCTGGGGGTGCTCGGCGACCTCGTCGAGGACATCGTCGTCTGGGTCGACGGCCCGCTGCGGCACGGCACCGACTCCAGCGCCCAGGTCTTCCGGCGGCGCGGCGGCAGCGCGGCGAACGTCGCGAGCTTCGCCGCCGGTCAGTACCCGGCCCGGTTCATCGGCTGCGTCGGCGCCGACCCGGTCGGGGACGGCATCGTCGCCGAACTGACCGGGCACGGCGTGGACGTACGGGTCGCCCGGCGCGGCCAGACCGGCAGCATCGTGGTCCTGATCGACCAGGCCGGCGAACGGACCATGCTGCCCGACCGCGGCGCGGCCAAGCTGCTGGACCGGGTGCCGGACGAGTGGCTGGCCGGCCTGACCCACCTGCACGTGCCCGCCTACTCCTTCGACGGCGACCCGGTCGGCCGCTCCGCGGTGGACGCGCTGGTGCGGGTCCGGCGGGCGGGCGGCACCACCTCGGTGGACGCCTCCTCGACCGGCATGCTGGAGCAGTACGGGCGGGAGCGCTTCCTCGCCCTGCTGGCCGAGTTGGCGCCGACCTTCGTGTTCGCCAACCGGTCCGAGGCGGAGTACCTGGGCCTGCTGGTGGGCGGGCTGCCGGGGCCGGAGCGGGCCCGGCTGGCGGCCACCACCGTGGTCACCAAGGCCGGCGCCCAGGCGACCACCGTCGACGTGCCCGGGGACGCGCCGTTCACGGTGCCCGTGCCGCCGGTGAGCGAGGTGCGCGACCTCACCGGCGCTGGGGACGCCTTCGCGGCGGGATTCCTGGCCGGCTTCCTGGAGACCGGCGACCTGCACCTGGCCGCCGGCCTCGGGCACCGCAGCGCGGCCCGGGTGCTGGCCACGCCGGGGGCCTCGTTCGCGGAGCGGTGACCTCGGGGGCGGCGTCGGGCGGGATCGGGGCGGTGTCGGGGCGGCGTTGAGGCTGCGTCGGGGCTGCGTCGGGGTGGGCTCGGGGCGGCGTCGAGCTGACCGTGCGGTGGGCGGCCCCGTGCGTGGGGGCCGCCCGCCGGGGTGCCCGGCGGCTCGCTCAGCGCAGTGCGTCCTTGCGGAGGAAACGTTTCAGCCGCTGCCAGGGCCAGGTGTTGATCACGTCCTCGGCGGTGAGCCAGCCGCGCTGCGCCGTACCGATGCCGAAGCGCGGGTAGGCGAGCTGCCCGGTGGCGTGGGCGTCGCTGTCGATCGCGAAGCGGACGCCGTGCCGCTTCGCCCGCAGGACGTCCTCGTCGCGCAGGTCGAGCCGCTGCGGGGAACTGTTGATCTCGATCGCGGTGCCGGTGCGCGCGGCGGCCGCGAACACCGCGTCCAGGTCGACGTCGATCGGGCCGCGGCGGCCGATCCTCCGGGTGGTGAGGTGGCCGATGACGTGCACGTGCGGATTCTCGCAGGCGCGGATCAGCCGGCGGGTCTGGGCGGTCCGGTCGGCGGTGAAGTGCGAGTGCACGGAGGCCACGCAGACGTCGAAGCCGGCCAGGAACCCGGGCGGCCAGTCCACCCCGCCGTCCGGGCCGATGTTCAGCTCGGTGCCGTGCAGGAGGCGCAGCTTCCGGTGGCGGTCGGCGAGTCGGCGCAGCCGCTCGCGCTGGGCGAGCATCTTCTCGTCCGTCATCCGCTGCATCACCAGGTCCGGGGCGTGGTCGGTGACGGCGTAGTAGGAGTAGCCGCGGGCGGCCGCGGTGTCGATCATCTCTTCCAGGGTGGCCAGGCCGTCGGTCAGGTCGGTGTGCGTGTGCAGGTCGCCGCGCAGGTCCGACTCCTGGACCAGAGCAGGGAGTTCACCGCGCAGGGCGGCCTCGATCTCGCCCCGGTCCTCGCGCAGCGGCGGCGCGATCCACGGCAGGCCGAGCGCCGCGTACACCTCGTCCTCGGTCGCGGACGCCACCTTGGCGCCGTCCTCTTTCTCGCCGTCCTCTCCTTCGCGGCCCTCTCCTTCGGCGGTGGTCCGGAACAGGCCGTACTCCGAGAGCTTCAGCCCGGCCCGGACGGCCATCGTGCGCAGCCTGATGTTGTGCGCCTTCGATCCGGTGAAGTAGACGAGCGCCGCGCCCCAGTCCTCCTCCGGGACGACCCGCAGGTCCACCTGCACGCCCCCGGTGGTGCGCACCGAGGTCTTGGTCGGACCGCTCGCGATCACCTCGGCCACGTACGGGAGTCCGGTGAGCGCGGCCATCAGCGGGGCGGAGTCGGCGGCGGTCGCCAGCACGTCGACGTCGCCGACCGTCTCGCGCATCCGGCGCAGCGACCCCGCGTACGCGCAGCGGGTGCAGCCGGGTACGGCGGACAGCGCGGCGACGAGCTGCTCGGCCAGTTCGGTGGCCGCGTCGAGCAGCGTGCGGCCGCCGGAGCGCCGCAGCAACTCGATGCCGTGCAGGATCTTCTCGCCGCTGCGCTCGCCGAAGCCCGCCACGCCGGACAGCCGGTCGGAGCGGACCGCCTCGGCCAGGTCGTCGACGGAGGAGATGCCCAGGTCGCGGTCGAGGGCGAGGGCGCGCTTGGGGCCGACGCCGGGTACGGCCGTCATCTCCCGGACCCCGGACGGGACTTCGGCGCGCAGGGTCTCCAGGGCGGCGATCCGCCCGGTGGCGAGGTACTCGGCGACCTTCTCGGCGGTGGACTTCCCCACGCCGGAGATCTGCTGCAGGCCCTTGACGTCCAGGCCGGCGATGTCCTCGGAGTGGCCGCCCACCGCGCGGGCGGCCTTCTCGTAGGCCCGCGCCCGGAAGGCGTCCCCGCCGGTGATGTTGATCAGGTCGGCGTACTCCTGGAGCAGCTCCCGCACCTGGTCGTTGAGCCGGGGCATGGGGCCAGTCTAGGGCGGGTCCTCGGGCTCCGGCCTGGGCGGCGGCCCTCCGGGCGGGCGAAGGGAGTTCGTGAGGCCCGGCCCGGGGCCGGCGGCGCCGCGTCGCGGGCCCGGGGCGGCGCTGCGTCGCGGGCCCAGGGCGGGCCGGGCCGGGCCGGTGGCCGGGCCTGCCCCGCCGGTCGGCGGGTGTGGCATCGGCCGACCGGCGGGGGTGGTGCCCGGTTCGCGTCCCGGAGCCGGATTGTCACCCGAACGAGTGAGGTGCAGGCTGACAGCAGGGCCTGGGAAGCGGCCCGCGCCGGTCGGCCGCGGCACTGATGACGGCCGCCGGCGATGCACGAGGGGCAGGGCGATGGCAAGCGGGAAGCTCTGGGGCTATGTCGCATCGGGGGCCAGGGCGCTCGGCGCCCTCGGCGGGCCGGGTGGCCCCGGCCGTACGGGAGGGCCCGGCGGCGCGGTGGCGGGCGAGGAGGCCGGACCGTTCAGACCGGGCGAGATGGCCGGGCCCCGGGCGCTGTCCCGGCCGGAACTTGAGCGCGTCGAGTGGACCGACCGGCAGGCCGGCTGCGAGCCGCAGGCGCGGCACGTCCAGGTGACCGAAGTGGTCCGCAGGGTGGTGCGCGGCGGCGGCCGGGCGGCGGCGGTGACGGCCCGGCTGGCGCCGGGGCTGCCGGTGGTGGCCGGGGACGCCCGGCGGCTGGAGGCCGCGCTCGCCGGCCTGGTCGACCACGCGATCCGGCGCAACCCGCCCGGCGGGCGGGTGCTGGTCCGCGCCGAGGTGGCGGGCGGGCCGGGCCCGGCCGCGACGGCCCTTCGGGCGGCCGGGTTGAGCGGGGCGGCGCGACCGCGCGGGCGGGTGGAGATCCGGGTGGCCGACCGGGGGTCGTCCGAGCTGCCCGGGGCGCGGGAGTGGCTGCTCGCGGGCGCCCGCGCCGACGGGCCGGTCGGGCCCGCCGTGCACAGCCTGGTGCTGGCGGCGGGCGGGCGACTGGCGGTGGAGGCCACACCGGGCGGCGGATTGACGGTGGTGCTGCTGCTGGTGGTCGCGCACGACTGACGGACGGCCGGCGGGCAGCTCTTCGGGGCTCCATCCTTCACCGCAAAGACTTCTTCGCAAAAAACCCTTTGCAAAGATGTCTTTGCGGTTCTACGCTCCTGCCATGACCGATGAACGCGGCTGGATGCACAGCGATGACCCGCACATCGTCCTCACGGCCAAGGGCATGCGGGCGATGGCCCACCCCGTGCGCATGCAGCTGGTCGGGCTGCTGCGCAAGCACGGTCCCTCCACGGCGACCAGGCTCGCCGAGCAGCTGGGGCTCAACTCCGGGGCGACCAGCTACCACCTCCGCCAGCTCGCCGCCGCGGGCTTCGTCGAGGAGGATCCCGAGCGCGGAAACGCCCGGGAGCGGTGGTGGCGTTCGGCCCACAAGTTCACCGTCTGGACGAGTGACGACATGGCCGACGAGGAGCTCGACACGGCCGTCGGCTTCCTGCGGTCCGTCCTCACCGCCCACGCCCTGGCGGCACAGCGGTCGGTCGACGCCTTCGAGACGATGCCGCGGGAGTGGCGCAAGGCGGTCGGCCTCAGCGACGTGCTGTTGCAGCTCACCCCCGAGGAGGCCGGGCAACTGGCCGCTGATCTGTCCGCGGTGGTGCGGCGTTACCGCGCGCTGGATACGGAGGGGCCGGCCCCGGAGGGCACCGAGCGGGTCGCCGTGGTCGTCCACGTGCTGCCCGACGCGAGCGTCGGCACCGGCGCTGGTACCGATGCCGACACCGATACCGACAGCGATGCCAGCACCGACACCGACACCGGTGAGGCGGGGTCCCGATGACCACCGTCGTCGACGCGCCCGCGCGCAGCCTCCGGCCGCTGGTCGGGGTGCTCTCCGCCATGGCCGTCTCCATCACCGGGACGCGTGTCTCGGCCATCGCCCTGCCCTGGTTCGTCCTGGCCACCACCGGCAGCGCCACCATGACGGGCCTGGTCGCCTTCGCCGAGATGGCGCCGTACGTGCTGGTCAAGGCGCTGACCGGGCCGCTGGTCGATCGGCTCGGGCCGCGGGTGGTGTCCTGGACGACGGACTTGGTGAGCGCCGTCGCGGCCGGGCTGGTCCCGTTGCTGCACGCCCTGGGGCTGCTGCCGTTCGGGGTGCTGCTGGCGATGGTCGCGGTGATCGGGGCGATGCGCGGCCCGGGGGATCTGGCCAAGTCGGTCATGGTCCCGGAGGCCGCCGACCGCGCCCGGGTGCCGATGGAGCGCGCCACCGGTCTCTCCGGCGTCACCGAACGGCTGGCTTCCACGGTCGGCCCGGCGGTCGGTGGTGGGCTGGTCGCGCTGATGGGTCCGCTGGCCGGGCTGGCGCTCAACGCCGCCACCTTCGCCCTGGGGTCCCTCGTCATCGCCTTCGCCCTGCCGCGCGGGATGGGGCGCGCGGCGGCCCCGGCACCCGCTGCCGCGCAGGCCGCAGAGGCCGAGGCCGGGATCGGGACCGGAGCCGGGGCCGGAACTGGCGCCGGAGCCGGAACCGGGGCCGAACCGGCGGGTTACTGGCGGATGTTCCGCGAGGGCTTCACCTTCCTGCGCTCCGATCCGCTGCTGCTCACCGTGACGGTGCTGGTCGGCATCACCAACCTGCTCGACGCCGGGTTCATCACGGTCCTCCTCCCGGTCTGGGCGCGGGAGTCGGGGAACGGCCCGGCCGCCATCGGCCTGACCGGCACCGCCGGCGGGATCACGGCGGTCGTCGGCAGTCTGATCGCGGCGGCCGTCGCCCACCGGCTGCCCCGCCGGACGGTGTTCTTCGCCGGCTTCCTGCTCGTCGGGGCCCCGCGCTTCCTGGTGCTCGCGTGCGGCGCGCCGCTGTGGGTGGTGCTCACGGTCTTCGCGGTCGGCGGCTTCGGTGGCGGTTTCCTCAACCCGATCCTCGGCGCGGTGCTCTTCGAGCGGGTGCCCCGCCACCTGCTCGGCCGCGTCCACGCCCTCGGCGACTCCCTCGCCTGGGCCGGTATCCCGCTCGGCGGCCTGCTGGCCGGCGCAGCGGTCAGCCTCATCGGGCTGATACCCACCCTGGTCGCGGGCGGCGCCCTCTACTTCGCCTCCACCAACCTGGCCGGGTTGCGGCCGGAGTGGCGCGAGATGGACCGCCGGCGCGGCCGGACGGGCACCGTCGACGGGGCGAAGCCCGAGCCCGAGTCTGAGCCGGGGACAGAGCCCGAGCCCGGGACAGAGCCCGAGCCCGAGCTTGCGCCCGCGTCGATCCCGGCACGCCCGTAGGCCTGTCGTGCAGGGGCGGCGAGGCGAGCGTGCGGTCGGAACCAGCCGGTCAGAACCAGTGCAGGCAGTGCGGGGCGCGCTCGGCGCTGAAGAGGGCGTCGGCGAGGGCGGCCGCGCCCGGGCGGTGGGCCCGGATGTGCCCGGCCCGCACGAGCGTGCTCGGGGTGGTGCCGCCGAGGTAGACCGAGCCCAGGTCGCTCACGTCCAGGGACAGGTCGGGCTCCCGGTCCGTCGGGACGCACTCGGCCTTCCCGTCCCGGACGGTCAGCAGATAGCGGCCGTGCTCGCCGAGGAACGGGTCGTCGACGTCGAGGACGAGCTCGCCGTCCACGAACCAGCCGCGCGAGGTCAGCGCCCGCGGGACGTCCAGCAGCCGCACCCAGAGCCAGTCGGTGCTGCTGCTCCTCTCGCCGGCGTTGAAGTCCACAAGCTGCCAGCGCAGCGGGTGGTCGGACGGAACGTGCTTGAACACGACCTGGGAGACCAGGTCGTGTTCAAGCGCGAACCGGGCCAGGGCCGTGGCGACGGCGTCGTCGGTGGCGATGGTCTCGTCGACCGTCAAGGTGCCGTCGGCGAGCGAGTAGCAGGCGTAGCCGTCCGGGACACCGCCGGCATCCCGGTGGACGGCGACGTAGCGCGACGCCGAGGAGACCGGGGGCCGCCCCGCGCCCAAGGCCCACCAGCGGTGCGGCCGGGACAGCGCGCCGGGCTGCGTGCGGCGGTACCGGTCGTAGACCGCTTCCAGGATCTCGCCGCACTCGGCACGCCGCAGCAGCTCGATCGAGCCGGTGTCCGGGCCGGGCGCCGGGGTGTCGGCCGGGGTGTCGGCTGTTCCGCGTGCCCGGGGGAGGGCGAAGGCGGCCCGGTGGCGCGGCACCGTCAGCCGCTGCGTGTAGGTCGCCGGTCCGTAGCCGAACCTGCGGTAGATCACGGCCTCGGAGGCCAGCAGTACGGAGAGGAACTCCCCGCGGGCCCGAAACCCGGCGAGCTGGCGCCGCATCATCGCGGTGAGCACGCCCTGGCGCCGGTGCGAGGGCAGGACGCCGACGCCGGTCACCCCGCTGGTGGGGACGATGGCCTCACCGGGCAGGGTGAGCTCGAAGGTGTACGCGCCGGCGGTGCCGACGGGCCGCCCGTCCGCCGTCACGGCGAGCAGGTTGCGGTCCATCTCGGTCGCCGACCACCAGAGCCCGCCGCCGTCGGTCGGGGTTTCCGGGAAGAGCCCGAACGCGGCATGGAGCGTGTCGACGTAGACGTCGAGGTCCTGATCGGTTGTCGGACGGATCTCCATTGCTGCCGCTTCCTCCCCTGGATGACGACGGCACCACGGCTCGTGTGCCTCGCCACAGTGCAGCGTTGACCCGTGGCCCGGTCAAGCGAATTACGCTCCGGCCCCGGAGCTGTGCCCCGGGTCGTTCGGCTTCTCGGCCGGACTGTTTCCCGGACGGCTCCCGGGGTCTTCCTCAGGCCGCTCGTCCTCCGGCGGTGCCCCGACGCCCTCCAGGGTTTCGCGGACGCTGCCCGGCATCGCCGGGTGGCGGCCGATCACGATCACCCCGACCACGATGGCCAGCAGTCCGGCGGACTGCCAGGCCAGCGCACCCGGCGTCACCCGCAGCCGGTCGCCGAGGAAGCCGACCGCGCAGGCGATCCCGGACAGCGGTTGGGCGGCGGTCAGTGCCGGCAGGGACATCCGCAGCGGCGCGGCCTCGAAGGCGCTCTGCACCAGCAGCAGCCCGACCACGCCCGCCGCCACCACCGCGTACGGCTGCCAGCTGCGCAGCACCGCGTCCAGTCCGCTGTGGTCGAGGCGCTGGGTGGTGGTGCGGGTCAGCGCGTCCTGGAGGCCGTAGAGCAGGCCGGCGGCGAGGGCCAGCAGGGTGGCCTCCTCGAACAGCGGCAGCCGCCGGGCCAGCGAGACCAGCAGCAGGGTCAGCCCGACCACCGTGCCGACCACCAGCCAGTGCCGCAGTTCCCCGGCGGGCGCACCGCCGCCGGTGGGCCGGCCGGCCACGATGAACGCCGTCACCCCGAGGCCGAGCAGCAGCACCCCGGCCCAGCCCGAGCGGCCGAGGGTCTGGCGGGTCAGCACCCGGGAGAGCGCCATGGCGAACAGCAGGTTGGTCGCGAGCAGTGGTTCGACGAGCGAGACTTCGCCCTGGTTGAGGGCGAGCGCGGACAGGATCAGTCCGCACACCATGAACCCGGTGCCGAGCAGCCACTCGGGCATCCGCATCAGGTCCAGGAGCAGCCGCCAGTGCAGCAGGTCGGCACGGGGCGCCCGCTGCGCCGCGTGCTGCTGGAGGACGAAGCCGAGGCCCAGGCAGCAGGCGGCGCCGAGGGCGAGGAGGAAGACCGCCACGGAGGGACCACCCGGTTTGTCACTGCCCGCGCCGCGCCGGCGGGTCCGGGTTCGGTCGGCGGTCGCGGCGCGCTTTCGTCAGCGTACCGCCGGGTCGGCGGCGGGGCCCGGTCGGCGGCGGGGAGCAGACAGGGAGCAGGCGGGGAGCAGGCAGGGCCGGGAGCTCCGGGGCGGGGGAGCTGGTTCCGGGGGCCGGGCCCGCAGCCCCGGGCCGGGCCCGCTTGCCGCCATGGGTCGGACGGGCGCACGCTGGTGTGAGCGGCCGCCACGGCTCACCGTCCGTGCCGGTCCGGACAGGCGCGAGGGGGCCGCTGCCAGGAGGTGTGGCATGCACAACCAGTGGGACGTGGAGCTGAGCTTCGAGGAAGACGGAGTGCACACGGCGTGCGAGGCCAGGCTGACCGGTGCGCGGGCGCCGGGCCTGCGCGCCCACGGGGAGTCGATGAAGAGCACGGACGACCGCCCGCTCGCCAGGATCGGTGAGGAGGTCGCGGCCTCCCGCGCCCTGGAGGAGCTGTCCCGCAAGCTGCGGGCGCAGGCCACCGGGGAGATCGACGACGAAGGACACCGCCCGGGGTACCTGATCTACTGATCCCCGTCCCCGTCGCCGCCGCCGCGCTTGCGCGGGGCGGCTCGGGGCCGCGCGGGCGTCAGGACCAGGGGTTGGCCGGCTGGTCGTTGATCGCCGTCCAGAACCGGGTGCCCGCCGGGAGGGTGCCGGCCGCCCAGAGCGACCAGCCCTGCCCGTCGTGGAACTCGGCCATTCGCCAGCCGGCGCCGAAGGAGTCCTCGCAGAGCCCGTCGGCGTCGTCCCGGCTGGTCAGGTCGGACCCGGCCGTCGGGGCCGTCGCGGCGACCTCCCCGCCTGCCCAGCTGTGGAAGCCGGCGGTGGGGATCCCGGTGGGGGCCGGGCGGCCGTCCTGGTGGAGGCAGAGCACCGGCAGTTCGGTGTCGGCGGAGGTGTCCCCGAGGTAGGGGTTGCCGGCGCCGTCGGTGCCGACGTGCACCACACCGGCGCGCTGTTCCAGGGCGGTCCAGGTCAGCCCCGGGTGTTCGCCCGCCGAGGCGGCGACGGCCGGCCCGTCGCGGTCCACGGCGAACGCGCTGCCCGGGGTGGCGGCCAGCGCGGTGAGCGCGAGCACCGCTGCGGGGGCGAGGCGTCGGACGAACGTGGGCATGGCTGCTCCAGGGAGTGGTGGGCCGACGTGGCGACGCCAGTCTGCCAGCGCCAAGTCGAGTGCAGTACAAGGGATTTGGCGACACTGGTGAGTTCGGGCCAATCCGTCGCCGGCGGCTTGCGCGCAGCGGCCGGGCCGGGCCGGTTCGGTTCGGCGCGGGCGTGGCGTCCGTGCCGTCCGAACGGCCCCGCCGTCAGCCGCGGGAGGCGGCGAGGAATCCGGTCAGCCGGGCGTTGACCTCCGTCGCGCCCGCCATGGGCAGGTGGTGGTGCGAGAGGCCCGGCAGGACGGCGACCGTCGCCTCGGGCAGGGCGCGGCGGGCGGCCTCGGCGACCCGGGGGGCGTGGTGGGTGCGGCTGTGTTCGGCGAACAGGGCGAGGGTCGGGGCGGTGAGGGAGCGCAGCCGGTCGAGGCCGGGGCGGGGGCCGGTGATGACGCGGGTGGCGGGGAAGTCGGCGTATCCGAGGGCATAGACCTCGCGCCAGCCGGGGTCCGGGCGGGGGCCGTCGCCGGCCTCCCAGCCGAGGTAGGAGCGGGCCCGGGCGGCGGTGCGGCGGGGGAGGAAGAGCGGCAGGGCGTGCAGCAGGTAGTCGGGGCGGAAGCCGGCGAAGCACTGGGTGGGATCGAGGAGGGCGAGCCGGCCGACCCGGGCGGGCGCGTGCAGGGCGTACTCCAGGGCGATCCAGCCGCCGTAGGAGTGGCCGCAGAAGTCGGCCCGGGGGAGGTCGAGTCGGTCGAGGACGGTGTCCAGCCAGCCGAGCAGCCCGGGGACGCCCGCGAGTGGGGCACCGTCGTGGACGCTGCGGCCCGGGTCGCCGATGAGGTCGGGGGCGAGGACGCGGTGCCCGGCGGCCGTCCACGCGGCGACGTTGGCGAACCACATGGTGGAGGTGGCGCCGCCGCCGTGCAGCAGGACGAGGGGGCGGCCGTCGGGCGGGCCGCAGGCGTTGATCCGGGTGGTGCCGTGGGCTGTTCGGACGGTGAGGTGCTCGACCGGGACGGGCCAGCGGGCCAGCAGCGCGTCGTAGGCGGTGAGGAAGGCGGCGGTGCGGGTGGGGGAGGGCGTGGTGCGGGCGGACATGATGGGCCTCCGCGGGGGTGTAAGGAGGCACCCGACCGGTCTGCGGGCGCTGATCCGTCTGTTGGGCGCCTCCCGGGCCGGCCGGGTGGTGCCCCCGGGCCGGCTCGGGAAGGCGTTGCGGTTGGACTCGGCGGGCACCACCGGTCTGGTGGAGTGACCGGCGGGGCGTCAGAACCAGGTCTCGCCGTAGTGCGGCCCGGGGTGGTCCTCGCGCAGCAGGCAGATGTTGGGGTCGCGCGGCGGCTCCGGCCCCTCGTGCGGGCCGACGGCCGGGCAGCGCGGCCCGACCTCGACCAGGTACTCGGGCCAGGACGCCCAGTGCAGGTCGAAGCCGACGCCCTGGACCAGCGCGGAATGGGTGCCGCCGTGCCCGCCGGCGAGGTCGCAGCGCAGGCGCGGATCGATCAGGAAGGCACCGCGCGGAACGGTGTTGTAGTGGTCCACGTCCGTCTGCGGCAGCGTGACGACGGACGGACAGTGGTGGAACTCTGCGGAACGAAGGTCCGGTTGGCTCATGGCCGCCAGCATTCCACCGGGAGCCCGGCGAGGGCCCCGGTTCCCCGCTTTTGTACGGCTCGCGGGTGACAACTGTCGTGCCGTGTACGGGTGGCCGTCACCTCTCCGGAAGGCTCCGGCTACGCGGCGAGGGACCAGCTGATCACCGACAGGGTCGCCATCGACGCCAGGGTCGACCAGAGCACCGAGTCCCGGGCGAGCCCGGTGCCCTGTCCGTACTCGCGGGCGTAGACGTAGACGTTCTGCGCGGTGGGCAGGGCGGAGAAGAGCACCACGGTGAGGAGTTGGTGCGCAGGGAGGTGGAGCAGCGGGCCGGCCACCGCGAAGGCGACCAGCGGCTGTATCAGGGTCTTGACCGCGACGGTCAGCCCGACCTCGGCGTGGCGCGAACGGCCGGTGGCCGGCGGGCGGTTGTGCAGCGACATGCCGAGGGCGACCAGGGCGGTCGGCACGCCGGCGCCGCCGAGCAGCTCGCAGGAACGGTTCAGCTCGGCGGGCAGGTGCAGCCCGCCGGCGGAGGCGGCGGCGCCGAGCGCGGTGGCCAACAGGATGGGGTTGCGCAGTGGCAGGGTGAGCAGGGCCCGGCGGCCGGCCGCGCCGCCGTCGAGGACGGCCAGCACCGCGGGCGTGACGACCAGGATCTGGAACAGCACCACCGGTGCGACGAAGGAGGCGTCGCCGAGGAGCTGCATCGCCACCGGGATGCCGAGGTTGGCCGAGTTGACGTACCCGCAGGCCATCGCGCCGATCGCCAACTCGCCGGTCTTGCGCCGGAACAGCAGGCGCCCGGCGAGCAGCCCGAGGCCGATCGAGACGACGGTGCCCGCGGTGAAGGCGAGCATCGAGGGGTTGGCGAAGTGGTCCAGCGGGGTGCGGACGATCATCAGGAACAGCGAGGCCGGCATCGCCACGTGGAAGACGAACCGGTTGAGCACCGGCTCCGCGTGCGGCCCGAGCAGCCCGGTCCGGCCGACCAGGTAGCCGATCCCGGTCAGCGCCCAGATCGGGGCGAATCCGGACAGCAGGGGGTGCAGGGATGGCATGGTTCCTCGGATCGCTCGGACGGTCTGCCAGGTGGGCCGGGGGTCTCCCGCCCCGGGGCAGTAAACCAGTGAGCGTGAACGGGCAGACCGCGGGCCTACGATGAGCCGATGGAGCCCGAGAACGCGCCGACGGAACCCGAGTACCTGAGCCTGGCCGAGGTGGAGGCGATCGCCCGCCGCGCGCACGAGGGGCAGGTCGACAAGAACGGCCACCCGTACGGCGAGCACATCGCGGCGGTCGCGCACGGGACGGCCGCGCGCGGTGGCAGCGACGCCCAGATCGCGGCGGGCTGGCTGCACGACACCGTCGAGGACGACCGGCTGAGCCGGGAGTGGCTGGCGGGGGCCGCGCTGCCCGGGGCCACCAAGACGATCGTGGACGCGCTCACCCGCCGCCCCGACGAGCCGGTCGAGGCGTACACCGCGCGGGTCCTGGCCACGCCGGGCGCGCTGCTGGTCAAGCGTGCCGACCTCGCCCACAACTCGGACCCGGCCCGGCTGGCCGCGCTGGACGCCGCCACCGCCGAGCGGTTGGCCGCCAAGTACGCGCGGATGCGGGAACTGCTCGGGCTCACCGGCGAGCTCTGAGCGGCGGGTGGCCCGGGCTGGGCGAACCAGGAGCAAGCGGGGCGAACGGCGGGGCGGGTCGGGCGAGCCGGGGCGCGGGCTGGGCGAACCGCGGGAGGCGCCGCGCGACCTGCGAGAGGTGTGCGCGAACCACGAGAGGGCCCGGGCCACGCGGATCGCGCGGGCCCGGGCCCTCTGGGGTCACCCCGGTGATCCCTGTCCGACCCCCGGGGTGAGGGGGGAGTGGTCAGGATGCGGGTGGAGTCCGGTGAGCCGAGGTGGTCGGCTTAGTACCAGTGGTTGGCCTGCCAGAAGTTCCAGGCGGCGTTCGGGCTGCCGTAGCGGGAGTTCATGTAGTCCAGCGCCCACTTGATCTGGGTGGTCGCGTTGGTCTTCCAGTCGGAGCCGTGCGTCGCCATCTTGGAGCCCGGCAGCGCCTGGGCCAGGCCGTACGCGCCCGAGCTGGCGTTGGTCGCGGTCACGTTCCAGCTGGACTCGTGGGCGATGATCTGGCTGAAGGAGGCCAGCTGGTTCGCCGGGACGATCTGGGCGGCCACGGCCTGCGGGGACAGGGTGGCGGCGTTCGCGGTGGCGGGCAGCACACCCGCGCCCAGGGCGGTCAGACCGGCGGCGCCGGCGAGAATCGCGGCGGAAGTGCGCATACGGAGCTTGAAAGTGGGCATCTAGAACAGGACCTCAATCAGGTTGGGCCGGGTCACGCCCCGCCTTGGACCACGGCCGGACAGGGGCCGAAACGGTCGTGGGGCGTGACCTGGCAGTAAGTCGCTACCGGCGGGACAGGTGCCGGTGCGGCTGACGACTGAGCCATTGTTGGCATGCCGGATCGGGCGCCGCCAAGACCCCCTTGTTACGACCTCCGGTCGTACGGGGGGCGGCCGCCGTGGATTCGAAGGGTCGGCTGCGCGGGGCGCGTCGACCGGTCGTGACCTGTGCGAACACCCCGTCGGCAGGCTGTGGCGCGGGTGCCCGGAAGCTGCCACTATCGCCCGTCGTGGACCGCATTCCGGTGTGAGCGCACTCACCGTTTGGGCCGCTGCGGCCGTCACCCGCCGGTCTGCGGCCGGCACGTTGGGTACAGACGATCTCGGCCCCGTTGAGACCGGCGCCACACCCGCTGGGGCCCGGGGGAGACCGTCGGGCTGCGGCGGAGATCGACGGCCCCCACCAGGGGTTCAGCGGCGGTCGCCGACGTTCAGCGGAGATCGCCGAGGCGGCGGTGACGCAGGGCCCGCGCCGTGAGGCGGTCCGGCTCCGGCAGCGCCGCCAGCCCGCCGAGCGCGGCACCGACCGCCCGTCCGAGCCGTGCGCAGAACGCCTCCGGCTCGTCCGCCGCGTCCGGCCGCTCCTCGACCACCTCGTCCACCAGCCCGACCTCCGCCAGGTGGCCCGCGCCGATGCCCTGGGAGCGGGCCAGCTCGGCGGCGTGCCCGCCGTCCCGGTGGACGATCGCGGACGCGCCCTCCGGCGGCAGTGGCGCCAGCCAGGCGTGCCCGGCGGCGAGCACCCGGTCGGCCGGGAGCAGCGCCAGCGCGCCGCCGCCCGAGCCCTGGCCGAGCAGCACCGCCAGGACGGGCGTGCGCAGCGCCAGCAGGGTGGTCAGGCAGTGCGCGATCTCGACCGCGATCCCGTCCAGCTCGGCCTGCGCGGACAGTTCGGCCCCGGCCGTGTCCACGACCGTGACCAGTGGCAGCCCCAGCTGCTCCGCGACCCGCGCGGTGCGCCGGACGGCCCGCAGGTCGGCGGCGGTGAACGGGCGCTCGTGCTCCGGGGTCTGCCGCTGCTGGCCGACCACCAGCACCGGCCGACCCCCGAGGACGGCGAGGGCGCGGACCAGCGCGCCGTCCCGCCCGCCGGGGGCGTCCAGCAGCACCAGTTCCTCAGCGGTGTGGCGCAGCAGCTCGCGGGTGCCCGGGCGGTCGGGGCGACGGGTGCGGCGCACGGAATCCCAGGCGTCGGGGTGTTCGGCGGTCTTGTCGGGGGTGGGGTCGGGGGTGTGGTCGGGGCCGGGGGCGCCGGTGCCGCCGGCGTCGGCGCTGCCCGGGGCGGGCGCGGTGGTGGCGAGGACGGCGAGCGTGCGGCGGACCAGCTCGCGCAGCTCCTGCGGCGGCACGACGGCGTCCACCAGACCGCGCCCGGCGAGCGTCTCCGCCCGCTGCACGTCCGGGGGCAGTTCCACGCCGCGCAGCTCCTCGTACACGCGCGGGCCGAGGAAGCCGAGCCGGGCGCCCGGCTCGGCGAACACCAGCTGGCCGAGCGTGCCCCAGGAGGCGAAGACCCCGCCCATGGTCGGGTTCCGTAGATAGGTGAGATAGGGGAGACCGGCCGCGCGGTGCGCCTGGACGGCGGCGGTGATCCGCAGCATGCACAGGAAGGCCGCCGACCCCTCCTGCATGCGCGTCCCGCCGGAGACGGGCAGGGCGAGCAGCGGCAGCCGCTCGGCGGTGGCGCGCTCGACGGCGCGGGTGATCCGCTCGGCGGTGGCGACGCCGATCGAGCCGCCGAGGAAGCCGAACTCGGAGGCGACCAGCGCCACCGGTCGCCCGCCGACCAGGCCGGCGCCGGTGAGGACGGCCTCGTCGAGACCGGTGCGTGCGCGGGCCCGGTCGAGCGAGGCGCGGTAGCCGGGGTCGGCGGGCGGGCCTGCGGGCGGGTCGGTCGGCGGCTCGTCCCAGCCCTGGAAGGCGCCCGGGTCGACCAGCAGTCCGATCAGCTGCCGCGCGGTCAGCGGCGCGCCCGTTCCCGTGCCCGTTCCCGCACTCGGGCTCGGGTGCGCTCCCGCGCCCGTTCCCGTGTCCGTGCCCGTTGTCCCCGTGTTCATGCCCACCCCGTCAGCGGTCGTTCCGGCCCGACATGATCCGTCACTCTATGCGGCGCGACTGGAGCGGGGAGCGAACGTGAGGAAGCTGTGAGGAGGCCGACAGCGGTCAGGTCGCTAGTTCGACGGCGGTCGACCCATGGGGTGTCCGGGCGGTTCGTGGACGGCTCCGGCGGGGCTCGGGCCGGGGTCGGGATACGGCTCAAGTCGCTGGTCAGGCACGTGAGTTACCCGTCGGTTAATAGTTTGTCGCAGGGCTTCCGGAGTTGTCGGTGGCTGGTCACACTGGTGGACATGACCCGCACTCTACGCGCGTGGAAGACCCGCGCTGCCGCCGTCACCGCCGTCGCCCTGATGACCCTCGCGCCCGTCGCCGTCGCCACCGAGGCGCACGCCGACGTGAGCGGCACGGTGTGTCTGTCCGCCCTCCCGCCCGAGGCGACCGACACCCTCAACCTGATCGCCACCGACGGGCCGTTCCCGTACTCCCAGGACGGCGTCGTGTTCCAGAACAGGGAGCACGTCCTGCCCGGCCAGTCCTACGGCTACTACCACGAGTACACCGTCATCACGCCCGGTGCCCCGACCCGCGGCACCCGCCGGATCATCACCGGCCAGGCGACCCAGGAGGACTACTACACCGGTGACCACTACGTCACGTTCTCGCTGATCGACCAGGGCTGCTGACACGCGCCCCACGCCCCTCCCGGCCCCGGCGCACGTATCCGCCGGGGCCGCCGGGCCCGCAAGATCGCCGGGGTCGCCGGAACGCCAGGGGCGGCCCCCGCCCCGGCGGCCCGCCGCGACCGGCCTCAGAGCTCGGACGGCCCCCAGGCGTCCACCACCAGCTCGTCCCCGACCCGCAGCGTGCCGGGCCGCAGCACCGCGAACTTGCTGCCGAACGCGACCCCGCCGCCCGCCGCCCGGCGGTAGCCGGCCAGCGTCCGCAGCGGCTCCGGACCGGCCTTGGCGCCCGTCGACTGGTCGACCAGCGTCACCGAGCAGCGGATCGCGAGCTTGGCGTAGGCCAGCTCGGCGCCGCCCACGGTGATCCGGCGGGTCAGGTCCTCGGTGTGCGGTTCGTCCCAGCCGTCCACCACCAGGTTCGGGCGGAACCGGTCCACCGACATGGGGAGTCCGCCGCTCAGCGCGTTGAAACGCTCCAGCGACGCACGGGACAGCAGGTGCACCGCGCAGCTGTCGGCGTAGCCGGACGTGCCCGGTACCAGCCCGTCGGACACCCGGTCGTGCTCCGGCGGCACCCGGACCAGCCGGCTGCGGACACCCAGCACCCCGGACAGCCAGCCGGCCACCTCCTCGCCCTGGTCGATCCCGAAGAACGGGGCGCCGAACAGCTGCACCGCCCGGCGCGGACCTTCGGTGTCCACGGCGACGGTCACCGGCTCCACGCCCGGGGCGTCGAGCGTCAGCCGGCGGCCGTCCTCCCCGACCGTCGGGCGGACCGTGGCCAGGAGGCGGTCCCGGCGCTGGGAACGGAACACCCCGTCCTCGTCCACCACCATGAACGCCCGGTCGTGGGCCAGCCCCGCCGGAGTCAGCTCCGCGCGCGCCACCTCGACCCCGGCACACCCCTTCACCGGGTAGTACCGCAACTCCACCACTTCGGCCATGGCCGCCCCCTCGACTCACCGCGGCCCCTCGCGGGCCGCCGCGGACCCCGTGCGGAATCAACGCCTCCGTAGGGTAGTTGACCGCCCCCCGACCGCCGCCCGCCCGCCCGCCCCCGGGATTGCTAGGGTCGGGACATGGCACCGAGCAGCGCGAACCCCCCGGGACGGCTCCGGCGCGACGCCCAGCGCAACCGCGATCTGCTGCTCGCCGCCGCCCGCGGCATGTTCTCCCGGCACGGCCTCGACGTCCCGCTGGACCAGATCGCCAAGGAGGCCGGCGTCGGCAACGCCACCCTCTACCGCCACTTCCCGACCCGTGAGGCGCTGATCGGCGAGGTGTTCGCCGACGCCGCCGTCGGCCTGGCCGGGGCCGGTGAGGAAGCCCTCGCCGCCGCGGACGCCTGGACCGCCCTCGAACGCTACTTCGAGCGCATCTTCGAACTCGTCGCCGCGGACCGGGGCATCAACGACCTCGTCACCCAGGCCATCCCCACCATCCCCGGCATGATCGAGATCAGCCGCCGGAACGCCGCCACCGTCGGCGCCCTCATCGCCCGCGCCCAGGACCAGGGCACCATGCGGCGCGACGTGGTCGCCATGGACCTGCTCTTCCTGCTCGGCCCGCTCTGCCGCGCCCTGCCCGCCACCACCGACCTGCGCCCCGACCTCTGGCGCCGCTACCTCGCCCTGCTCCTCGACGGCTTCCGCGCCCAGGCCATCCACCCGCTGCCCGTCCCCCCGATCGGCGAGGAACACCTGGACCGGATGTTCGCCGACCTCTGGGAAGCCGAACCACCCGGGGCGTAGGCGAGCTGCTTCACGCCGTAGCGGCCCCGGAGCATCAGGGACACGTACGGAACGCCCGCGCGCGCGTCAGAGGCGTGTCAACGGGCGCCGGAGGTACGGTGCCGGCCCGCTTTGCTGGAGGACGACAGCACGGCACGGCGGTACGGACCGAGAGGCGGGGCGAACCATGGCGGACAGCGAGATATCCGGCGCGGACGAGGCAGCGGAGCGGGCCGACCGCGCGGGCCGGATCGTCGTCGGCGTCAGCGGCTCGCTCGGCAGCCTCGCCGCCCTCCACCACGCCGTCGCCGAAGCCCACCGCACCGACGCCGAGGTCCTCGCCCTCCTCTGCTGGACCTCACCCGGCGAAGAGATCGGCTACCGCCGCACACCCTGCCCGGCCGCCATCACCGCAGGCCGCGACGCCGCCGTCGCCCGGCTCCGGCAAGCCCTCGACGAGGCCTTCGCCGGCCGCTACGCCGGAGTCCGGCTGCGCTGCCAGGCCGTCCGCGGCGACACCGGACACACCCTGGTCCGCTTCGCCGACCACCCCGACGACCTGCTCGTCCTCGGCGCCGGCAGCAGCCGCGGCTGCCTCTCCCGCGCGCTGCGCCCCTCCGTCGCCGCCTACTGCGTCCGGCACGCGAGCTGCCCCGTCCTGGCCGTCCCCCGGCCGCCGCTGCAGCGCGACCTGGAGGCCATGGAACGCGGCCACGGCCTGCGCTCCCTCGTCGGGGGGCGGTAGGCCGCGCCCGCCCGTGGCGCCGCCCGCCTACGACAGCCCGGCCACCTACGACAGCCCGGCCGCCTCGGCGAGGACGGCGGCGGTCCGGCGGCCGGCGCGCAGCACGGTTTCGGTGGTGGTGGGGAGGCAGCGGTCGGCGCCGGCGTCGTACACGGTCATGACGACGCCCGCGTGGTCGGTGGCGGGTTCGAGAACCCGTACCGCCGACCTCTGCTTTGTCAGAGCAGCGCTCAGTTGCCGGGTGTGCTCGATGTCCAGCACCCCGTCCTCCGTGCCGTGGACCAGCCAGAGCGGGACGGGGGAGGGCTGCTCGGCCAGCAGGTCGAGGGGGGCGTCCCCGGTGGTGATCGCCGGGCGGGCGTAGCTGGAGGCGATGCCGACGGCGGCGATGGGACGCTGCTCGGCGGGGGTGTCCGGGTGAGTGGCCACGGCTATGGCCTCCCGGCCGCCCAGTGACCAGCCGGCCAGGACCAGGCGGTCCGGGTCCCCGCCGTACGCGGCGGCGGTGCGGCGGGCGTGGGCGAGCGAGGCGAGCAGTTCGGCGCGGCCGCCGTCCGGCAGGTCGGAGCGCCAGTCCGGGACGAGCACCAGCAGGCCGAGCCCGGCGGCCTCCCGGGCGAGCGGCCGCAGCACGTCGCGCTCGTCAGGGCCCCGGCCGTGCCACAGCAGCACGACGGGCGCGGGCTCGACGGTGCCGGCGGGCGGGCGGTGCACGTCCATCAGCCGCCCGTCGGCGTACGGGATGGCCTCGGGTTGAGCGCTCGTCATGCGGGGTTCGCCTCCGGTTCGGTGCCTGATCACGGAGCTGGTACTGTACTTCTCGTCGCGAGGGAGATGATTCCTCGTCAGGCGTCAGTGGTGCTACCAGAGCACGTCCTACTTTCAGTAGGAAGAGTCCGTGCGACCCGGGCCTGGCGCTCCAATTGTCGGATGAGGTCCGGTGCCTTTCAATGGGCGCCGGGCCTTGTTTGCTTTTGGGGTGGGGGTTGGCGGGGATTCGGTGTGTGGCTGTGGGGCTGGTATTGTTCTGGGTGTCGCGAGGGAGATGATTCCTCGTCAGGCGTCAGTGGTGCTACCAGAGCACGTC